>SDZP01000364.1 GCA_004144935.1 Caulobacteraceae bacterium
GCGAACACCCCCTCCCAACCCTCCCCCATCGAGGGGGAGGGCTTTCTATCGGCGATTGGCTTCTGATCGACGCCATCAGCCATGCCCCACCAAACCCTCATGGGTCAGGGTCAGCCAGCGGTCGGCGGCGGCGCCCACCTTTTCGGAGTGGGTGACGATCAGCAGGGCGGCGCCGGCCTCGCGGGCCTGGGCGGCCAGCAGGTCCATGACCCGGCCGGAGGTTTCCGGGTCGAGGTTGCCGGTCGGCTCGTCGGCCAGGATCAGGGCCGGGCGGTGGACCAGGGCGCGGGCGATGGCCACCCGCTGCAGTTCGCCGCCGGACAGCTGGCGGGGGTAGTCGTCGCCGCGCCCCTGCAGGCCGACGGCGTCGAGCAGGGCGACGGCCCGGGCCAGGGCCTCGGCCGGGGGCGCGTGGGCCAGGACCAGCGGCAGGGCGACGTTGCGGGCCAGGGTCAGGTGCGGCAGCACATGGAAGGCCTGGAACACAAAGCCGATGCGGTCCCGGCGCAGCAGGGTGGCGCCGTCGTCGTCGAGGCCGGACAGCGACTGGCCGCCGATGACGATCTCGCCCCGGTCGGCCTTGTCGAGCCCGGCGATCAGGTTGAGCAGGGTCGACTTGCCCACCCCGCTCTCGCCCATGATGGCGACGAACTCGCCGGGGGCGACGGCGAGGTCGAGGCCCTCGAACAGCACCCGGCCGCCGGGCAGGGACTTGGTCAGGCCGTGGAGGGCCAGCATCGGGGTCATGCCGGCCGCCTGTCGAAGCGGGGCCCATTATAGCCTGTTTCGACGACTGGAAGCGCGTAAGTTATTGAATCCAAAAAATAACTGTGTTGCGCTGGGCTATGGGAAGGGCGCCGGTGCGGCGCCGGTAGCGTAGCGCCCGGGTATGGGTTTCGTAGCGCCGCCATAGGGGAAAAGTCGAGGTTTTCTGGCGGCGGGGCGAAAGCGGTCATCGACCAGACTCTAGCGCCTGGCCGCGGCAGGGGAAGGCGTCCGGAGCGTCAGGGGGCGGTTATTCTCAGAGCCGCACCGACCCGAACTTGCCGTTCATGTGGTCGGTGACCGCCTGGTTGATCTCCTCGACCGTGTTCATCACGAACGGGCCGTGGGCGACGACGGGCTCGCCGATGGGGTCGGCGTGGCCGAACAGCATGGTGGCCTCGGGCAGGCCCTCGATCTCCAGGTGGTCGCCGTCGAGGTCGAGGGTCACCAGGGTCCAGCGGGGAACCTCGCGGCCGCCGATGCGAATGTCGCCGTTGATCACGTAGAGAAAGACGTTGCGGCCGGCGAGGCCGTCGAAATGCATGCGGCCGCCGCCGGCCAGGTCGAGGACCGACATGAAGACGCCGGTCAGGCTGTCGATGGGGCCGACCGTGTCGCCGTAGCGGCCGGAGACCAGGTAGAGCCGGGCGCGGTCGTCGTCGCTCCTGTGGACCGGGATGTCCTCGGCCTGCAGGCCGACATAGCGCGGCTGCGTCATCTTGAGGGCCGACGGCAGGTTGACCCACAGCTGCAGGATCTCGAGGCGGCCGCCGTCTTCCTTGAAGGACTTGGGCGAGACCTCGGCATGGACCAGGCCCGAGCCGGCGGTCATCCACTGCACGCCGCCGGCGCGGATGACGCTCTCGTGGCCGGCGCTGTCGACGTGGGCCATCTCGCCGGCGACGATGAAGCTGACGGTCTCGAAGCCGCGGTGCGGATGGGGCGCGAACGGCAGGCCGGTGTTCTGCGGCAGGAAGAACTGCGGGCCGTGGTGGTTGAGGAAGAGGAAGGGGTCGACCTGCTCCAGCGCCGGGTTGGGCAGCGGGCGACGGGTGGCCAGGTTGCCGATGTCGTCGCGGCGGGCGGTATGGAGGGCGAGGACGGATTTGTGAGCCATGCAGGCTAATTGGCCTCCCGCGCCGGGTTTCGCAACAACAGCGAGTGGTCGCGGACGATCCGCAGGGGCGAGCCGGCCTCGTGAGGGTTGTTTTGAAGGACCCGGGCGGCCTACCCTGAACGCCAAACGGGAGAGACGCCATGAAGTACCGCCAGCTTGGGTCGAGCGACCTGACGGTGTCCGAGATCGCCCTGGGGTCCTGGCTGACGGCCGGGGTCGGGGTGGAGAAGGACACGGCGATCGCCAACATCCGCCATGCCCTGGACCTGGGCATCACCTTCCATGACACCGCCAACGTCTACGGGCGCGGGGCGGCCGAGACGGTGACTGGCGAGGCGCTGGCCGGCGTGCCGCGCGACAGCTACATCCTGGCCACCAAGCTGTGGGGGGACATGGGCGGCGGCGACCAGGGCCTGTCGGCCGTGCAGGTGCACAAGCAGATCGACGCCTCGCTGAAGCGGCTGCGCACCGATTACGTCGACCTCTACCAGTGCCACCGCTACGACCCCGACACGCCGCTGGAAGAGACCATGCAGGCGCTGAGCGAGGTGGTGAAGGCCGGCAAGGCCCGCTGGATCGGGTTCTCGGAATGGTCGCCGGAGAATATCCGGGCCGCCCTGGCCATCCCCGGGGTCGAGAAGTTCGTCTCCAGCCAGCCGCAGTACAGCCTGCTGTGGCGGCGGCCCGAGAAGGAGGTTATCCCGCTTTGCGCCGCCAACGGCATCAGCCAGATCGTCTGGTCGCCGCTGGCGCAAGGGGTGCTGAGCGGCAAGTACGATCCGGAGGCGCCGCCGCCGGCCGACAGCCGGGCGGCCAGCGACAGCATGAGCGGGGCGATCAGCCGCTGGATGGAAAAGCCGGTGCTGCTGGCGGCGCAGGCGATGAAGCCGCTGGCCGCCGAGGCCGGGCTGACCCTGGCGCAGTTCGCCCTGGCCTGGGTGCTGCGGGAGCCGAACGTGGCCTCGGCCATCGTCGGGGCCAGCCGGCCCTCGCAGCTGGACGACAACGCCAAGGCCGTCGAGGCCAAGGTCGATCCGGCGCTGTTCGCGGAGGCCGAGAAGATCGCCGCCGCGGCGCGGGAGGCGCGCTGATGCTGGCCAGGACCCAAAAGCCCGCCTGTGTGGAATGCGGGCTGGCCTATGGCGCGCCCGGGTTCGTGTTCTATCACGGCGAGCGGGAGCAGGGACCGGCCTACTGGTCCGACCGGGGCCTGCTGTGCTCGCCGGTCTGCGCGACGGGGCATGCGAGGAAGCGGTTCGCCGAGGGGACGATGCCGAAGGGGGCGGTGGAATGCCCGGTGGTCTGGGAGGTTTATTGAGGGTCGCGCCGACGGCGTGAGTCTAGCCTCAGGGCTCCCTTCTCCCCTTGCGGGAGAAGGTGGCGGCGAAGCCGTCGGATGAGGGGTCGCGCTGGACAGTCCGGTGCGGTGGCCAGATCCAGTCGCGCCTATGAGGGCTTTCGACCCCTCATCCGCCCCTTCGGGGCACCTTCTCCCGCAAGGGGAGAAGGGAGTCCTGAGGCTTGTCGTCAGGAATCGAACCGCCGCAGCCAGCCGTCGATCGCCATCAGCCAGCGCTGGGGCTGGTCGATCTGGATGGCGTGGGCGGCGCCGGGGATGACCTGGCTCTCGCCGCGCGGGATCAGGCGGGCGAAGCGGCGAGAGCCAGGT
>SDZP01000047.1 GCA_004144935.1 Caulobacteraceae bacterium
GGGCTGCCCCTCTGAAAGCCGCGCCCTTTGTGGCGGTGCTCATCGCCGTCTCGGTCCACTTCGCGGCCGTCGCCCAGACCCCGATGCCGGACCCGCTGGACGACCGCTCGGTCCGCCGCCTCGACAAGATGGAGAAGGTGGTCCGAGAACTGCGCGCCATCGTCTTCCAGGGCCGCGACACGGGCAAGCCGGTGGTGGTGCAGGACGCGGAGACCGGCGCCATGCTGGCCACGCTCAGCGACCGGGTCGGCGACCTGGAACAGACCCTGACCCGCAACAATGCCGGCAACGAGGACCTGGGCCTCGAACTCGACCGCACCAAACAGGCCCTGGCCACCTCCGAGGCCAACAACAAGGTGCTGAGCGACCGGGTGACCAACCTGGAAACCCGCCTGGCCGCCCTGGAAGCCGCCGCCGCCGCCCCCCCGGCCGAGGAACAGGCCGCCGTGGCTGACCCGGCGCTGGGCCCCGACGAACTGTTCGCGCTCGGCCGCAAGCAGATGGCTGACGGCGACTACGCCAACGCCGAAAGCAGCTTCGACCGCTACGTCGGAGAATACGGCGACACGCCCAAGGCGCCCGAGGCCCGCTACTGGCTGGGCAAGACCCTCGCCGCCCGCGGCGACAACGCCCAGGCCGCCAGCGCCTACCTCGGCGCCGTGCGCGGCTGGCCCAAGACCAACTGGGCCCCCGACGCGGTGGTCGAACTGGCCCGCAGCCTGGTGGCGCAGAAGCTGCCGGCCGACGCCTGCCAGACCTTGGGCGAACTGCCCCGCCGCTATCCCGGCGCCAGCGCCGGGGTGACCGCCCGGGCCCAGGCGGTCCGCCAGCAGGCCAAGTGCGCGGGCTGACCGTCCAGGTCCGCGACCCGGTCGTCGGCCGGGTCGCCGATGTCCTAGACCAGCGCCTGCAGACCCATACCGACGCGCCGCTGGCCGTGGCCCTGTCGGGCGGCTCGGACTCCCTGGCCCTGCTTCATCTGGTCAGCGGCTGGGCCCGCCTGAACGGCCGCTCCATCCTGGCTCTGACTGTCGACCACGGCCTGCAGGCCGACAGCGCCGGCTGGGCCGACCGATGCGCCGCGATGGCCGCCGAACGCGGCCGCGGGCATCGCATCCTGACCTGGACCGGCGACAAGCCGAAGACCGGCCTGCCCGCCGCCGCCCGCGCCGCTCGCCACGCCCTGCTCGCCGACGCCGCGCGCGAGGCCGGCGCCACCGTCCTGCTGATGGGCCATACCGCCAGCGACCTCGGCGAAAGCGCCGCCATGCGGGCGGCGGGCTCGACGGTCCCGGACGCCCGCGAATGGGGCCCCTCCCCCGTCTGGCCGGAAGGGCGCGACGTCTTCATCCTGCGCCCGTTGCTGGGCCTCAAGCGCGGCGAGCTGCAGGACTGGCTGGCCGCCCGCGGCGCGACCTGGATCGACGACCCCGCCAACCTGGACCTGCGCTACGCCAGGGCTCGAGCGAGAGCCGGGCTCAGAACCCCGTCGAGTTCGCCTCGGGGCTCCCTTCTCCCCTTGAGGGAGAAGGTGGCGGCGAAGCCGACGGATGAGGGGTCGCGCCAGCCTGTCCGATCCTTCGACCAACGCTTGCCCGCAGCTTTGAGAGTCATCGACCCCTCATCCGGCGCTCCGCGCCACCTTCTCCCACAAGGGGAGAAGGAAGCCCTCACGGCGGCCGAGCGCGCCGGCATCATCTCCCTCCCCCGCAACCCTTCTCCCAAAGCCCTCGCCGCCGCCTGCCTCTGCGCCGCGGGAACCAGCGCCCCGCCCCGCACTGAACAGGTCGCCGCTCTGCTTGAGCGCCTGGCTCATGAAGACGTGATCGCCAGCCTCGCTGGCGCCCGCATCGAAGCCGCCGGCGACCAGCTGACCATCACCCGCGAGACCGGCGAATTGTCGCGCGCGCCTCAGCCGCCCCTGCCCCTGTCCCAGAATGAGCCGGCTGTGTTCGACGGCCGTTTCGAACTGACCGCCACCGCGCCCGGCCTTGCCGTACAACCCCTCCGGGGCCATGCCGCCCGTTTGCCAAAAGCCCAGGAGGCCGCGCTGAAGGCCCTGCCGGCGGCGGCTCGCGGAAGCCTGCCGCTGGTTACCGATGGCGCCGGGCTCTGGACTTGCCCGATCCTTGCAGATAGCCCCTCTGTCCGTATCCGGTCACTGGTCCAGGCCCGTTTCGAGGCGGCTCTGGGCCTGATCGTCCGGGAGGCGGATGCGCATCCGGTCGCACAACGTGGCGAACCCGGGGGCGGCGCCCTACATTGATGTGTCACAACCCTTTTTGCGGACCTGAGTAGACAGCATGAATTTGCGGAATTTCGCGGTCTGGGGCGTCATCGTCGTGGTGATGATCGGCATCTACAGCGTGCTGAGCGGCCAGACAGTGCGCGGCCCCGACGCCGCCGCCCGGGCGGGTGGCGACATCAGCTACTCGGCCATGGTCGCCAAGATCGACTCGGGCGAGGTCCGGAAGGTCGACTTCACGGGCAGCCGGGCGAAGTTGACCACCGGCGACGGCAAGGTGCTCTTCGCCACCACGCCGCAGACGCCCGAACTCCTCCAGCGGATGGAAGACAAGGGCATCGACGTCAATTTCCAGCGCGCCGACAAGTTCAACATCCTCAGCGTGCTGTCCGGCGCCCTGCCGATTCTGCTGCTGATCGGGGTGTGGATCTTCTTCATGCGCCAGATGCAGGGCGGCGCCCGGGGCGCCATGGGCTTTGGCAAGTCGAAGGCCCGGCTGCTGACCGAGAACAAGAACCGCATCACCTTTGACGACGTCGCCGGCGTCGACGAGGCCAAGGACGAATTGCAGGAGATCGTCGACTTCCTGAAGGATCCGGCCAAGTTCCAGCGCCTGGGCGGCAAGATCCCCAAGGGCGCCCTGCTTATGGGCCCGCCCGGCACCGGCAAGACCCTGATCGCCCGCGCCGTCGCGGGTGAGGCGGGCGTGCCCTTCTTCACCATCTCCGGCTCCGACTTCGTGGAAATGTTCGTCGGCGTCGGCGCCAGCCGCGTGCGCGACATGTTCGAGCAGGCCAAGAAGAACGCCCCCTGCATCATCTTCATCGACGAAATCGACGCCGTCGGCCGCCATCGCGGCGCCGGCCTGGGCGGCGGCAACGACGAGCGCGAGCAGACCCTCAACCAGCTGCTGGTCGAGATGGACGGCTTCGAGGCCAACGAAGGCATCATCCTGATCGCGGCCACCAACAGGCCTGACGTTCTGGACCCCGCCCTGCTGCGTCCGGGCCGCTTCGACCGCCAGGTCGTGGTGCCCAACCCCGACGTCAGCGGCCGCGAGAAGATCCTGCGCGTCCACATGCGCAACGTGCCGCTGTCGGCCGACGTCGACGTCAAGGTTCTGGCTCGCGGCACCCCGGGCTTCTCCGGCGCCGACCTGGCCAACCTGGTCAACGAGGCGGCCCTGACCGCCGCCCGCAAGAACCGCCGCATGGTCACCATGCACGACTTCGAGCACGCCAAGGACAAGGTCATGATGGGCGCCGAGCGCCGGTCGATGGCCATGAACGAGGAAGAAAAGCGTCTGACCGCCTACCACGAGGGCGGCCACGCCATCGTGGCGATGAACGTGCCGCTGGCCGACCCGGTCCACAAGGCCACCATCGTGCCGCGCGGCCGGGCCCTGGGCATGGTCATGCAGCTGCCGGAAGGCGACCGCTACTCCATGAAGTTCACCCAGATGACCTCGCGCCTGGCCATCATGATGGGCGGCCGCGTCGCCGAGGAACTGAGCTTCGGCAAGGACAACATCACCTCCGGCGCCAGCAGCGACATCAAGGCCGCCACCAACCTGGCCCGCGCCATGGTAACCCAGTGGGGTTACTCGGACGAGCTGGGCACCGTGGCCTATGGCGACAACCAGGAAGAGGTGTTCCTCGGTCATTCCGTGGCCCGCACCCAGAACGTTTCCGAGGAGACGGCGCGGACGATCGACGCCGAGGTCAAGCGCCTGGTGCAGGAAGGCCTGGATGAGGCCCGCCGCATCCTGATCGAGAAGAAGGACGACCTGGAGATCCTGGCCCAGGGTCTGCTGGAGTACGAAACCCTCAGCGGCGACGAAATCTCGGCCCTGCTGCAGGGGATCAAGCCCAAGCGCGAGGATACCGAAACCCGTCGCCCCGGCGGCCCTTCGGTCTCGGTGCCGCTGTCGCCCCGGCCCGGAACGGCCACCGCCCGTTCGGCGGACTGACAAGATCAGCCCCCGGCCTCACGGCCGGGGGTTTTTCGTTGTGGTTCAGCGATGGCCGGTCGCGTAGCCGGCGCTCGCGATGTCGTTGATCAGCTCGTAGCAGACCGTCAGCTGGTCGGCCTTGGTGTTCCAGAAGGCGTTCGACTCGCCGCAGTCCCTGGCCACCAGCTTCACCGTCGTATTGACGTCGGTGTAGCGGAACTGGCGGACGATCTCGCGGATCTCCTCGAGGATCTTGTAGCGCCTGGCGATGGCGGCGGCGTCCTGAGTCGCCGGACCGGCCGGCTCGTAGGTCAGGTTGGTGAAGAAGCCGTCCAGATTGTGCAGCTGGCTGACCTGCCCCTTCAGCAGATGCGACCAGCTGGCGCTGTTCTGCGCCGCCTCCAGCTGGCAGCCCATCCGCCGCCGCTCAGGGATGCCCAGGCGGCCGGCCAGCGGTCCAAACGCGTCCGGGGATCGGCCGTAAAGCAGGCAGGCGATCTGGTAGGCCCGCTGCTCATCCATGCCGTGTTCGTCCCACCAGGGCAGCTGCTCGCGGCTGGCTCCGCTCTGCTTGGCCGAGGCCATCCACCATTCCATGGCCGCCACCGCGTCTGTGCCGTCCTCGCCCTGGTCGTCGGGCGACATCCAGAAGGTGGCGAAACGATCGGCGGCGTCCTCCTCCCGGCCGAGCACCGGCAGGTCGTAGAGGTCGACCAGGCCATGACCCAGCTCGTGCAGGATGACAAACCGCAGGGTGCCACGGGTGAACTGGTCCAGGCTTATGGCCTGGCTCGAGATGACCTGCGGCGGCGCCAGGCGCACCGGCGGCGGCGGCGGCTGTGCGGCAGATGGCGCGACGAGGCCCAGCGACAGCGTCGCGGCGAGAAGCATGCGTTTCATGGAAAGTCCCCTTCCCGCCCTCCTTGCAGGATCGGGACAGGCGCCGCATCACTCAAAAATGTGGGAAAACGCAGCCCGCCCGAAAGTCATGGGCATCGTCAACGTCACCCCGGACAGCTTTTCCGATGGCGGCCGGCATGACCAGGCGGCCGCGGCCATCGCCCACGGCCTGACGCTGATCGCCGACGGCGCCGACCTGCTGGACATCGGCGGCGAGTCCACCCGCCCCGGCGCGGCGGCGGTCTCCGCCGACGAGGAGATCGCCCGGGTCCTGCCGGTCATCGCGGGGCTAAGGGCGCGCACCAATACCCCCCTCTCCATCGACACCATGAAGCCCGCCGTGGCCCGCGTCGCCCTGGCTGCCGGCGCGACGATCTGGAACGACGTCGCCGCCCTCACCGCCCCGGACGCGCTCGCAACCGCCGCCGAGCTCGGCTGCGACGTCGTCCTGATGCACATGAAGGGCGAGCCGCGCACGATGCAGGACGCGCCCCGCTATGACGACGTCGTCGGCGAGGTGGAGACCTTCCTGCTGGCCCGCGCCGAAGCGGCCGTTGCCGCCGGCGTTCAGGCAGCGCGGATCTGGCTGGATCCCGGCATCGGCTTTGGCAAGACCGCGGCCCACAACCTGGCCCTGCTGGCCGCCCTGCCCCGGCTGGTGGCGTTGGGATATCCGATCCTGCTGGGCGCCAGCCGCAAACGCTTCATCGCTTCGCTCGACCCGCTCGGCCAGGACGCCGGAGCGCGTCTGGGCGGCTCCTTGGCGGCCGCCGTAGCTGGCGCGGGCGCGGGCGTGGCTGCCGTCCGGGTTCATGACGTACGCGAGACGGCGCAGGCGCTGATCGTTCAGGCGGCCATCGCCACGGCCCGGGATCAATAGCCGCGCGGAACCGGCCGCCCCCGACTCAAATTCCGCATATGGACGCCGCTCATCCCTGACGGCACTGTCCGCCCCGGGAGGAACGCCGAATGGCGACCGCGAGATATCTGGTCCGCGATGTGGCGGAGGCCGTCGGATTCTATACCGACGTCCTCGGCTTCGAGGTGCGCCAGCGGTTTGGACCGGCCATGGCCATCGTCGTGCGCGGCGATCAGGACCTGTGGCTGGCCGGACCGGAGTCTTCGGCCGGCAAGGCGCTCGACAGCGGCGCACAGCCGTCTCCCGGCGGCTGGAACCGCATCGTGCTGGTGGTCGACGACCTGGCCGGCATGGTGGCGCGGATGGCCGCAGACGGGATCGTTTTTCGCGGCGCGATCGTCAGCGGTCCGGGGGGATCGCAGGCCTTGTGCGAAGACCCGTCGGGCAACGCCATAGAGTTGTTCCAACCGGGCAAGGGGGGCTGATGGCCAAGTTCACCGCCAGCGATGGCGTCACCATATCCTACGACGACGCCGGGATTCCGAACGGCAAGCCGGTGCTGCTGGTCCACGGCTTCGCCTCCAACCGCAACGAGGGCTGGAAGCGCACCGGCTGGTACACGGCCTTCGAGCGGCGCGGCCAGCGCGTCATCGCCCCGGACACGCGGGGTCACGGCCAGAGCGGCAAGCCGCATGATCCCGCCGTCTACGCCCCGGCCCGGCGCCTGGCGGATGTGATCGAGCTGCTGGACCACCTCGGCATCGGCCGGACCGACGTCGTCGGCTACTCGATGGGCGCGCGGCTGGCCCTCTCGCTGGCCATGACCTGGCCGGAGCGGGTCGATCACCTGGTGGTCGGCGGCATCGGCGAGCGGATCTTCACGCCCTCGCCGCAGGACGATGTCATGGGCCGGGCCATGGAGGCCGATGATCCCGCCACGATCACCGACCCCTTCCTGCAGAGCTTCCGCCATTTCGCCGACGAGCAGGGCGAGGACCGTCTCGCCCTGGCGGCCACATCGCGCGCCGAAGGCCTGGCCATCACCGCCGACGACCTGTTCGCCATCAGCGCCCCCACCCTGGTCGTGGCCGGCAGCCGCGACGCCCTCGCCGGGAATCCGCAAGGCCTGGCCGACCACATCCGGGGCGCCAAGGCGATATCGCTGCAGGGCTGCGACCATTTCAACGCCATCCCGCACGCCCTGCTGAAGGCGACCGTCTTCGACTTCCTGGACGGCTACCTGGACGATCCGTTCAGCTAGCTAGCGTCCCAGCAGGTACTCCCCGCCCTTCTCCAGCCCGCGCTTCCAGGCCGGGCGCGCGTGGATGCGTTCGATCCAGGCGGCCATGTGGGGATAGCTGGAGAGCTTGCCCATCGCCTTGGCGACCTCCGGTATGAAGCTCATCTGGGCATCGGCGCCGGTGGGCTCCGCGCCGAGCAACCAGTCCTGGCCTGCCAGGCTCTGTTCGACATAGGAGAGGTGGTTGGCGATCTCGCTTTCGATGCGGGGATGCAGCGGCGCGCCGCCTTCGCCCAGCCGCAGGACATACATGTTGAGCATCAGCGGCAGCATGGCGCTGCCCTCGGCGTAGTGCAGCCATTGCTGGTACCGGTCGTAAGCCGGCGTGGCGGGATCGGGCGCCATACGGCCGTTAGCGTGCCGGCGGATGATGTAGTCGATGATCGCGCCGCTCTCGATGACGGTCATGTCGCCATCCGTGATCAGCGGGCTCTTGCCGAGCGGATGGACCGCCTTCAGTTCCGGCGGGGCCAGACGGGTGGTCGCGTCGCGGCTGTAAAACTTGATCTCGTAGGGCAGTTCCAATTCCTCGAGCAGCCAGAGAATGCGCTGCGAGCGGCTTTCGTTGAGGTGGTGGACGGTGAGCATGCGGCCTCCCTGGCGTTTGGTCGACGTTAGACGCTCCAGGGCTCCAGCGGTAAAATAATGCGCCGGGCGGCTGTGTTGGGTGCGTTTGCGAGATACATTGAGTGCACCGCACAAGAATTCCGGAGAGACCATTCATGTCCGCCGCCGCCGAGACCGTTCCAGAAGGCAGCCTTGTTCTCGAGGGACTGGTCGGCCTGTTGCGGAACGCGGCCGGCGAGGCGCAGGCCTTCGTGGCCGAGGCCAAGGGGGCGGTGAAGGCGAAGATCGCCGTCGGCGGCAAGATCGATCGCAAGCTGGCCGACGCCGAACAGCACGCCGTCCATGGGTTCGGTTGGTATGCCGCCTATGCCGAACTGATGACCCAGGTGGCCGGCTGGGCCACGCATCTGGAAGCCGAAGGCGGGTTTGGCGAGACCGAGGCCCTGCTGGCCCAGCTGCTGTTCAACGAATACGCCAACCAGCTGATCGGCGGCATCCCGATGAACCAGGGCGAGATGATCCGCCCCTGGAACCTGACCGACGACCAGAAGACCGTGCAGACGCTGTTCGGCCCGGCCCTGTCGCGCTGTGTCAACGAGGCCGGCGGCCAGGCGGTGAAGAGCCGGGTGGCGCAGCTGGTGGCCGACGCGCGCGGCAAGGCGACGGTGGAGAACACCGGCCTGGACGAAACCTTCGAGATGATCCGTGACCAGTTTCATGCCCTGGCCGAGGAGAAGGTCATCCCCTTTGCTCACCAGTGGCACCTGAAGGACGAGCTGATCCCGATGGACCTCGTCAAGGAGCTGGGCGACCTCGGCGTCTTCGGCCTGACCATTCCGGAGGAATACGGCGGCGCCGGCATGGGCAAGACCGCCATGTGCGTCGTCTCCGAGGAGCTCAGCCGGGCCTGGATCGGCGTCGGCTCGCTGGCCACGCGGTCGGAGATCGCCGCCGAGCTGATCCTGACCGGCGGCACCGATGATCAGAAGGCCGAATGGCTGCCGAAGATCGCCAGCGCCGAAATCCTGCCGACCGCCGTCTTCACCGAGCCCAACACCGGCTCGGACCTGGGCTCCCTGCGCACCCGAGCTGTCCTGGAAGGCGACCATTACGTGGTCACCGGAAACAAGACCTGGATCACCCACGCGGCCCGGGCCGACGTCATGACCCTTCTGGTGCGCACCGAGCCGGACACCAGCGACTATCGCGGCCTCTCAATGCTGCTGGCGCCCAAGCTGCGCGGCGATGACGCGGCTCCCTTCCCGACGGCCGGCATGAGCGGCGGCGAGATCGGCGTCATCGGCTATCGCGGCATGAAGGAATATGAAATCGGCTTCGACGGCTTCACCGTGCCGGCCGCCAACCTGCTGGGCGGCACGCCGGGCCAGGGCTTCAAGCAGCTGATGGCCACCTTCGAAAGCGCCCGCATCCAGACCGCCGCCCGCGCCGTCGGGGTCGCCCAGCGGGGCCTGGAGCTCGGCCTCAACTATGCCCTCGACCGCAAGCAGTTCGGCGGGCCGATCTTCGGCTTCCCGCGCGTCGCCAACAAGCTGGCGATGATGGCGGCGGAACTCATGGGCGTGCGTCAGCTCACCTATTATGCCGCCCGTCAGAAGGACGAGGGCAAGCGCTGCGATCTCGAGGCCGGCATGGCCAAGCTGATCGCCGCCAGGGTCGCCTGGGCCGCCGCCGACAATGCGCTGCAGATTCATGGCGGCAACGGTTTTGCGGTGGAATACGAGGTCAGCCGCGTGCTGGCCGACGCACGTATCCTCAACATCTTCGAGGGGGCCGGGGAGATTCAGGCGCAGGTGATCGCCCGGCGCCTGCTCGAAGACGGGAACTGACGTCCAAGCCGAAGGGAAAGCCGGCCTTCAGGCCGCTCCAACCAGGCCGGCCCGGGGTTTGACGCCGGCCATGATCAGCTCGATCTGCTTGTCCATGCGGGCCGTCAGGGCCACCGCGTCGGCGCCTAGCTGGGCGGCCAGACTGTAGTTCCAGGCGTAGGCGGCGATCAGCAGCTGCAGGACCAGATCGAGGTCGGCGTCAGGGCTGACATCCCCCCGCGCAATGCCGTCGATGAGGGTCTCGCGCAGCATGGTCTGGAAGCTGGCGTTCCGGCCGAATGGCGTGGTGGTCTCTTCCAGCGAGGGACTGTAGCTGGCGGCGATATGGGCGAGGAACAGCTTCACCCGCCGGCATTCGAAGTCGTAGTGGATGGCGAAGATCGAACAGAGGCGGTCGGTGGTCGAACCGCGCAGATAGGGCAAGACCCGGGTGAGTTCTTCCTGCAGGGGCTCGACGCGGTCGGCCATCACCTGGCTGAGCACGTCGGCCTTGGAACTGAAGGTGGTGAAGACACTGCCCACGGACACGCCGGCGCGATCCGCGATGGCGCGGATCGTCGTCTCGTCATATCCGATCTCGTGGAAGAGATCGCGGGCCGCGCACAGCACCTTTTCGCGCGTGGCGGCCTTCTGTGTGTCCCTTACCCCCAAACGACCTCCCCCGGGGTTGCATATGAAGAGACGCCCCGATGTCCCGTCGGGGCGTCTCCTTGGAGCATTCGTTTACTTACGCGCGCCGGCCAGAATCAGATTGATCTGGTCTGACAGTCGCGAGGTCAGATCGTCCGCCGTCCAGCCGTCAAAGACGGCGCGACGGTAACCGGCGAGATAGACGTCCCACAAGACGCCGGCGATCAACCGAAGGTCGGCTCGTTGCGACAGTTCGCCGCGCTCGACGCCACGGCGCAGGGCGTCGCTGACCATGGTCATAACCGGCTTGAGGGCCTCGCGATTGCGCTTCTCGCCCGCTTCGGTGCGGGTCCAAGAGGCGGAAATGCCAGCCTGCAGAAGCGGCAGTTGTTTCATGTGGAAGCGATAGGCGACGCTGAACAGGTCGGTCAGCGACTTGTCGACGGTCTCGGCGCTGTTGGCGGCGTCCTGCATGGCTTCGCCGAGGAGGGCGTAGTCCTGGGCCAGGATCTCGTCGAACAGTTCGGACTTGTCGGCGAAGCTGGCGAAGACGGCGCCGGTCGACATGCCGGCGGCCTTGGCGATGTCACGGATGGTGGCGCCCTCGTAGCCACGCTCTGTGAACAGTTGGCGAGCGGCGGCGAGAACCTTCTCCCGGGTACGCTGCTTGGCGAGCGCCCGACGGGTCGGCTTGGCGGGACGCACGGCCGGGGAGGCGATCACACGCATCGGGATATGGTTCATCGAATGGACTCCAGACGGGCCAAGGCGCTCTCGGCGCGCTGTTCAAACTCAACGCAGTACTCATCGACTACGTTCTGCAAAATCTCGGAATAGCGACGGGCCAGTTCACGTCCGTCCTGCGCGGCGTCGCGCAGGTCGACGATCAGCTGGCGAACTTCCGTCAACGCGTCACTCATCTCGTTGGCCGGCGGTCGTTCCGCCGACGCAGGCATGGCTGCCATAGTGCGCCTCTCATGCCTTCCCGCTGTTTCATGCGCTGAACCGATCCGCGGTAAGGGGTCGATCACGTTCAACGAACCGGCGTCATCGACCCCGGGGCGGGGCGTTTAGCTGCGCGGAATGACAAGTACAAGTCAAAAGTTTACGCGAGAGAAAACAAAAACACCCAATGTCGGCGCTAACATTGCACCGAAACGGGCAAAACGGGGCATTTCCGCTGATCGAACGCGGTCAGTGAACATATGGCGCCGAACGCCGGGCTTTCAAGTTCGCACGGCTACCTAAGGACAATTGCCTATGGCCTTTGGCGCACCTGGAGTTAAGTCTGGTCCCGTGCGCGACATATTCGACCTCCTCATCCCGGCCGCCCTTATCGCGGTGCTCGTCACCCTCGGCTTCGGTCTCTACGCCCTGTTCCGGGGCGGCGACTACGGGCGCTCGCGGTCCAACAAGCTGATGCGGCTGCGGGTGCTGATGCAGTTCGTCGCCGTCATCGTGCTGGTGGCCGCCTACTGGTGGCGGACCAAGACCTGATGGTCACCCTCAACAGAATCTACACCCGCACCGGCGACGGCGGCACGACCCGCCTGGCCAGCGGCGAGCCGGTCAGCAAGACCCACCCGCGGGTGGCGGCCTACGGCGCGGTCGACGAGACCAATGCCTGCCTGGGACTGGTGCGGCTGCACACCGGCGGCGACGCCGTGCTCGACGCCATCCTGATGCGGGCCCAGAACGACCTGTTCGACCTCGGCGCCGACCTGGCGACTCCCGATCGCGGCGAAAAGCTGGCCTGGGAGCCACTTCGCATCCTGGCCAGCCAGGTCGAGCGGCTGGAGCGGGAGATCGATCTGCTGAACGGCGAGCTCTCCGACCTGACCAGCTTCGTGCTGCCCGGTGGGACGCCGGCGGCTGCGGCCCTGCACCTGGCCCGTACCGTCTGTCGCCGCGCCGAGCGGGAAGCCGTGGCCCTGGCCGGACTGGAGGACGAGGTGGTCAGTCCCGAGGCGGTGAAGTTCCTCAACCGCCTGTCCGACCTGCTGTTCGTGGCCAGCCGCTGGGCCAACGACAAGGGCGCGGGCGATGTGCTGTGGACGCCCGGCGCCAACCGCTGACTATTTGCTGGCGGGCGCCTCGACCGGCTTCTCCGCCGGTTTCGGCTCGATCTTGACCGCCGGCGGCGCCTGATCGGCTACCGCCCGCTCGCCGAGACGATCCCGCTGCTGCTGCGCGGCGGCCTGGCGCTTGGACCAGTCCTCGCGGCTGACCCCAGGCGGACGGCCGGTCAGGGCGGGGATATAGAGCGGGGTGGCGCAGGTGCGGGTCGCGCCGTCCCACCAGCGTTGCTGCTGCTCGCAACGCTTGGCCGGCCAGACGTAGAAGATCTGATAGCCCCAGATGGCGACGACCCCGAAGGCGAACAGGCCGAGGAAGATCCACTTGAGGCGGGTAATGGCGTTGGTCATGAGCCAGCGCTCTAGCGGAATTGCCCCGCGCCCGCCAGCCGGGGCTTGGCGGGCGCTTTTCTGCCCAACCTGACCCTTGGGGAAACTTGCATTGCGCCGCCAAGCTAGTATCAGCCTGACCGCGCAAGACTTTTCGCAACGCAACACGGGCGGACAATACCCATGAAGGTGCTGGTCCCGGTCAAACGGGTAATCGATTATAACGTCAAGGCGCGGGTCAAGGCCGATCAGAGCGGCGTCGACCTGGCCAACGTCAAGATGAGCATGAACCCCTTCTGCGAGATCGCGGTCGAGGAAGCCGTGCGTCTCAAGGAAAAGGGCGTCGCCACCGAGGTGGTCATCGTCTCCATCGGCCCGGCTCAGGCCCAGGAAACCATCCGCACGGCCCTGGCCATGGGCGGTGACCGCGGCATCCTGGTGCAGTCGGACACCGACCTCGAGCCCCTGGCCGTCGCCAAGCTGCTCAAGGCCGTGGCCGAGGAAGAGAAGGCCGACCTGGTCCTGATGGGCAAGCAGGCTATCGACGGCGACAACAACGCCGTCGGCCAGATGCTGTCGGCCCTGCTCGGCTGGCCGCAAGCCACCTTCGCCGCCAAGCTCGAAGTCGCCGGCGACAAGGCCACCGTGACCCGCGAAGTCGACGGCGGCGTGCAGACGGTCGAGGTCGCCATTCCGGCGGTCATCACCGCCGACCTGCGCCTCAATGAGCCGCGCTATGCTTCGCTGCCCAACATCATGAAGGCGAAGAAGAAAGAGATCGCGACCAAGGCCGCGGCCGACTACGGCGTCGACGTCGCGCCGCGCCTGAAGGTCCTGAAGGTCACCGAGCCCGCCAAGCGCTCGGCCGGCATCAAGGTCGAGAACGCCGCCGAACTGGTCACCAAACTCAAGACTGAAGCGGGGGTGCTCTAATGGCCGTCCTGGTCGTCGCCGATAACGACAACGCGCACCTGCGCGACACCACCCACAAGACCGTCACCGCCGCCCTCGCGCTGTCCAGCGACGTGGACGTGCTGGTCATGGGCTCGGGCGCCCAGAGCGTCGCCGACGCCGCCGCCAAGATCGCCGGCGTGCGCAAGGTCCTGCTGGCCGACAGCGCCGACCTGGGTCACGGCGTCGCCGAGGTCCAGGCCGCCACGGTCGAGGGCCTGATGGGCGGCTACGACGCCGTCCTGATCCCGGCCACCTCGGGCGGCAAGAACTTCGCCCCCCGCATCGCCGCCCACCTCGACGTCGCGCCGATCAGCGAGATCGTCGAAGTGGTCGATGCGAACACCTTCGTTCGCCCGATCTACGCCGGCAACGCGCTGGAGACCGTGCAGTCCTCGGACGCCAAGAAGGTCATCACCGTCCGTCCGACCGCCTTCAAGGCGGCGGCGGAAGGTGGCTCGGCCTCGGTCGAGACGGCCACCGCCGGCGGCAACGATGGCGGCGCGACCTTCGTCAGCGAAGAGATGGTCAAGTCCGACCGTCCCGAACTGACGGCGGCGAAGATCATCGTCTCGGGCGGCCGCGCCATGGGGTCGGCCGAAGAGTTCGCCAAGGTCATCGAGCCCCTGGCCGACAAGCTGGGCGCAGCCGTCGGCGCCTCGCGCGCTGCGGTCGACGCCGGTTATGCCCCGAACGACTACCAGGTCGGCCAGACCGGCAAGGTCGTCGCGCCGGCGCTGTACATCGCCATCGGCATCTCGGGCGCCATTCAGCACCTGGCCGGGATGAAGGACAGCAAGGTCATCGTTGCCATCAACAAGGACGCCGACGCGCCGATCTTCCAGGTCGCCGACTACGGCATCGTGGGCGACTACAAGACGATCGTCCCGGAACTGATGGCGGCGCTGGGTTAGTCAGGGCCTCATCGGTTGAGAATTGGGGCCGGACGGAAACGTCCGGCCTTTTTTCTATTCCTCCCCGCCTACGGGCGAAGGAGAATTTGACGGGCGGCGGCCTCGTCCCGGTGGATCTGCTCGACCATCAGCTCGATCGAGTCGAACTTCTCCTCCGGCCGTAGGAAACCGATCAGCTGCGTCTCGATGACCTGGCCGTACAGGTCCTCGTCAAAGTCGAAAATCCAGACCTCAAGCCTTGTCTCGACCTCGCCCGTCGTCGGGTTGTTGCCGATGTTGGCGACGCCGGGGAGCAGGCGGCCGTCGGGCAGGCGGGTGCGGGTGGCGTAGACCCCGAGGCGCGGGGTCACATAGTCGGCCATGAAGACGTTGGCGGTGGGAAAGCCCAGCTGGCGGCCCAGCTGCTGGCCCCGGCGCACCACGCCCTCGATGGCGAAGGGCCGGCCAAGGATGGCGGCCGCCTGCCCGGGGTGGCCGTCGCGCAGGGCGTCGCGGACCCCGGTCGAGCTGAACTTGCCCTCGTCGCCATCTTCCGCCCCGACCGCCTCGGCCACCGAGACGCCGAAGCCGAAGGCCTCGCCATAGGCCTTCATCAGCGCCGGGCTGCCGGTGCGGCCCTTGCCGAAGCTGC
>SDZP01000365.1 GCA_004144935.1 Caulobacteraceae bacterium
CGATACGATCAGGCGCAAGAAGGGCCACGGGCAAGGGTATCCTGAGATCGGCCGGAGAGGTCGGCGTCGGGGCAGGACTTAGGGAGCGGGGCGGCGGGGCGCAAACGAGCGATCATGATGACGCTGTCAGACAAGCTTCATCCAGCGCCTGGATGGCCCCGACCAGATGATAGAGCGAGGAGGCCGGCGAGGGCTCGTCGCGGAAGGCGCCGTCCGGCTCCAGGTTTTCGAACCACAGGCCGGGGCGCGGCGTCTCCAGATAGCGCAGCAGGCTGCGGCCGCCCTGCGCCGCGATCGGCCAGCCGCCGTCCGGATCGATGCGGGCCAGCAGGGCTCCGGCCCGGGTGCGCTCGGTCTGCGGCCAGAGGCGGGCGGTGCGGTCGACCGGTTGCAGGGCCTGGTCCAGGGCGGCGAGGGCGACGCCGCGCGCCGCGTCGACGCCGGTCCGCTCGGCCAGGGCGATGAGCGCCCGCGCCGCCTGGCGCGAGGCTTCGTTGTCGGCCAGGGCGGCGTGGCGCAGCAGCAGGAAGCCCCATTCGAACTGGTGGCCGGGCTCGACCAGGGCCTCGCTGAGCGGCGTCCAGTCCAGATCGAACAGCTCGGGCAGCGCCCCGCCGGGCTGGATCAGGTGCTCGCGGGCCAGGCGGGCGATACGGCCGGCCAGGTCCGACCAGCCGCCGTCGTCGCCGGCCTCGCGCCAGGCCAGGGCCGCCTCGAAGAGGTGCATCAGCGGGTTGGCGCGAAACGGCCCCGTGCGGCCGGCGTCGTCATGCACCCCGCCGTCCGGCCGGCCAAGGGTCCGCGCCAAGGCGGCGCGGGTGCGCAGGGCCAGCGACTCCAGCCCATGGCCCGGGCCCAGCGCCTGCCGCGCCGCCGACAGGGCGAGCAGGCCGAACGCCTGCTCGTAGGGCTGGGGGCTGTCGTCGACCGGGTGGCCGCCCTCGTCGACGGAGAAGCGGAACAGGCCGTCCGGCCGGGCGAGCGGCCCGTTCAGGCTGGCCAGCCCGTGGGTCACCGCTTCCCGCCAGGGCCCGGTCCAGCCCATGCGGCCGGCCTGGGCGAAGACATAGACCTGCCGGGCGACCACCCGCGTGCGGCGGGGCAGGGCGACCGGGGCGCCGTCCAGGGTGAGCTTCTCGAAGAAGCCGCCGCGGGCATGGTCGGTCCCGACGTTCCACCACAGCGGCAGGGCGTCCTCGAACAGCCAGGCCTTCAGCCGTTCACGCAGGTCGAGGATGTCGCGGGGAGCGGGCACGGGTTGGTTCTAGGACGGGGCCGGGTTCACCGCTATCCCCACTACTCCGATCGTCCTGACGAAAGTCAGGACCCACCGGCTGTTCGGACGCCGGTGCGTGGCCCGTGGATCCTGACTTACGTCAGGATGATCGGATTCGAGGGGTGGGTCCCCATTGGCAACCAACCCGCGGCGCCCCATCTGGACGACAACGCTGTTTCAGGAGGAACGCCCAATGTCCCTGTCGCTCTACGACGTCTCGATCCCGGTCTATCTCAACGGCCTGCGCAACCTGGTCGCCATCCTCGACAAGTCGACGACCCATGCCGGCTCCAGCATCGCCAGTTGGCTGACCGCCCGCCTCGCGCCGGACATGCATGACCTGACCCGTCAGATCCAGATGGTCAGCGACGCGGCCAAGGGCGGCGCCGCCCGGCTGGCGGGCATCGAGCCGCCGGCCATGCCGGACACCGAGACCACCATCGACGAACTGCGCGAGCGCCTGGCCAAGACCATCGCCTTCGTCGAGTCGATCAAGCCCGAACAGGTCAACGGCCGCGAAGCCGCGACCATCGAACTGAAGTTCCCCAACGGGGCCATGACCTTCACCGGCCGCGACTTCCTGTTCAACTTCTCGCTGCCCAACTTCTACTTCCACACCGTCACGGCCTACGGCCTGCTGCGCAAGGAAGGCGCCCCGATCGGCAAGATGGACTTCCTGGCCGGCGGCCGTCAGGCGGCCTGAGCTTAAAAAGCCGGCGCGCTCGCAATCGGGCGCGCCGGTCTACTCGGCCGGATGAAACCTGAAATCGATCAGATAGACGGCCTGCCCCGGCCCATGCTTGGCGACCTTCAGCAGGTCGACGACGCCAGCGAAGCCTGAGCGGCGGGCCAGTGCGGGCGTGATGTCGGCCAGCTCGATCTGGCGGATGCGGAGCACCTCCACCGCCCCGCCCTCCATGGCGTAGCGGTTGCCGACCTTGACCCTGGCCGACTGCCAGATGCGCACCGTGCAGTCGATCTCGCCCCGCCGGATCGGCTCGCGCAGGCGTTTGGTGAACATCAGGCTCATGCGGTGAGCATAACCGACGGGGCTGAAGGGAGTCTCGGGAACGGCGCGGGCTCGGGGCCGCCGCGTCGTCCGCCTGAAGGGAAGGTGGGGACGAACGAGTTCAGTTCAAGAATTGGCAGGGGGCGATTTTTGGTCAGTCTTCGGGGCCCTCAGATGCATGGGAGCCCCGAATGCGCGTTCTGCTGTCGACCTTTGGATCCCGCGGCGATGTCGAGCCGATCGCCGCCCTCGCCGCCCAGGTCCAGGCCCAGGGCGGGCAGGCCGTGGTCTGCGCCCCGCCGGATCCGGAATTCGCCGCCCTGGTGGACCGCGCCGGGGCGACCCTGGCGCCCGCCTTCACGCCAGTGCGGCAATGGATCGCCGGGGCCTTGGCCAACGACCCGCCGATGGACCTGCCGACCCGGGCGGCCTGGGTGCTGAACGCCCAGTTCGAGGCCATCTCGCTGGCGGCCGAGGGGTGCGAGGCGGTGCTGGCGGCGGGGCTGTTTCCCTCGACGGCGGCGGCGCGGTGCTTGGCCGAGCTGCGGGGCCTGCCGTTCGTCTATGGCGCCTACTGCCCGGTCTTCCTGCCGTCGGAACATCACCGGCCCTTCCCCTATCCCGGCCATCCCGTGCCGGCGGAGATCCTCGACAACCGGCTGCTGTGGCGGCGGGATATGGAGACGATGAACGCGGTGTTCGGCGGGGCGGTGAATGTGTTGCGGGAACGGCTCGGGCTGGCGGCGGTGGACAATGTCCGCGACCATGTCTTCACCGACCGGCCGTGGCTGGCGGCCGACCCGGCCCTGAGCCCGTGGGTGACGACCGACCTGCGGGACGTCGTGCAGACCGGCGCCTGGGTCCTGCCCGACGACCGGCCGCTGCCGGCGCCGGTGGAGGCCTTCCTGCGGGCCGGTCCGCCGCCGGTCTATCTGGGCTTCGGCAGCATGCCCATGCCGGCGCTGAAGACTGTCGGCCAGGCGGCCTTGCAGGCGGCGCGCGAGCACGGCCGGCGGCTGATCCTGGCCCACGGCTGGGCCGGGCTGGACCTGGAGGCCGAGGGCGACGACTGGATCGGCATCGGCGAGGTCAACCAGCAGGCCCTGTTCGGCCGGGTCGCCGCCGTCGCGCATCATGGCGGGGCCGGCACCACCCATGCCGCCGCGCGGGCCGGGGCGCCGCAGGTGGTGGTCCCGCAGATCGCCGACCAGCCGTATTTCGC
>SDZP01000048.1 GCA_004144935.1 Caulobacteraceae bacterium
CAATTAGCGCACGCAGGCCGCCAACCCCTCGCGCCGGATCGGGGCGGCGAGCGGGACGGTGCGGCGCGAGGGGTTGGCGGCCTGCGTGCGCTAATTGGCCGTCGTCCGTAAGCCGGACGACGGCCGCTCTTGACGCAACCCTTCCCCTGCGGTCCCTTGCCGCACCCCAATTCCCAAGGAAGCGTCCCATGAAGAAGACGACCCTGCTGGCGGCCGCGGCCGCTCTGGCTCTGACCGGCGGTTTCGCCATCGGCCAGACCCCGACGCCGGCTCCGGCCACCGCGCCAGCCGCCACCCCGACGCCCGAAGAGGCCAAGGCCTTCATCGACAAGGCCGAGACCGACCTCGCCAAGCTGAGCGAATACGTCAACAAGGCCAGCTGGGTGCGGGCCACCAACATCACCGAAGACACCATGTGGCTGGAGGCCAAGGCCGGCGCCGAGGCGACCACCCTGGCCACCGACCTGGCGGTCCAGGCCGCCAAATATGACAAGACCGCCGCCGATCCGGTCACCCGCCGCAAGCTGGACATCCTCAAGCGCGCCCTGGTCCTGCCGGCGCCGCAGCGGCCGGGCGCCGCCGAGCAGATGGCGACCATCGGCAGCCGCCTGGACAGCATCTACTCGACCGGCAAGTTCGAGTTCAAAGGCAAGCAGATCACCCTGAACGACGCCGAGGACGTCCTGGCCAACAGCCGCGATCCGGCCGAGCTGAAGGCCGCCTGGGAGGGCTGGCACTCGATCTCGCCGGTGATGAGCGCCGACTACGCCCAGCTGGTGGATCTCGCCAACGAGGGCAGCCGCCAGCTCGGCTACGCCGACACCGGCGCCCTGTGGCGCTCGGGCTACGACATGGGCCCCGACGAGTTCGCCGCCGAGACCGACCGGCTGTGGCAGCAGATCGCGCCCTTCTACAAGAACCTGCACTGCTATGTGCGCACCAGGCTGAACGCCCAGTACGGCGACGCGGTGCAGCCCAAGACCGGCCCGATCCGCGCCGACCTCCTGGGCAACATGTGGGCCCAGCAGTGGGGCAACGTCTATCCGATCGTCGCGCCCAAGGAGGACGCCTCCGCCTACAGCCTCGACAAGCTGCTGGTCGAGAAGGGCTATGACCCGGTGAAGATGGTGAAGACCGGCGAGAA
This sequence comes from Caulobacteraceae bacterium, assembly GCA_004144935.1. Taxonomy (GTDB): domain Bacteria; phylum Pseudomonadota; class Alphaproteobacteria; order Caulobacterales; family Caulobacteraceae; genus Caulobacter. Next base: position 1,145 of record SDZP01000048.1, read on the forward strand.
CTTCTATTCCTCGCTGGGCCTGGCGCCGCTGCCGGAGACCTTCTGGACCCGCAGCCAGATCGTCCGGCCGGAAGGCCGCGAGGTCGTCTGCCACGCCTCGGCCTGGGACCTGGACGACGCCGACGACATCCGCATCAAGATGTGCACCAAGGTCAACGCCGAGGACTTCTACACGGTCCACCACGAGCTGGGGCACAACTACTACCAGCGCGCCTACAAGGGGCAGCCCTACCTCTTCAAGGGCGGCGCCAACGACGGCTTCCATGAAGCGATCGGCGACTTCGTCGGCCTGTCGGCCCTGACCCCGACCTACCTCAACCAGGTCGGCATCCTCGACAAGGTGCCCGGCACCGAAGGCGACACGCCGTTCCTCTTGAAGATGGCGCTCGACAAGATCGCCTTCATGCCGTTCGGCCTGATGGTCGATCGCTGGCGCTGGCAGGTCTACGACGGCTCGGTGAAGCCGGCCGACTACAACGCCGCCTGGTGGAAGCTGCGCACCCAGTACCAGGGCATCACCCCGCCGGGACCGCGTCCGGCCAATGCCTTCGACCCGGGCGCCAAGTACCATGTGCCGGCCAACGTGCCCTACACCCGCTACTTCCTGGCCCACGTCTATCAGTTCCAGTTCCACCGGGCCGCCTGCAAGCAGGCCGGCTGGAAGGGCCCGCTGCATCGTTGTTCCGTGTACGGCAACAAGGCGGTCGGGGCGAAGTTCAACAAGATGCTGGAGATGGGCCAGTCCAAGCCCTGGCCGGACGAGCTGGAAGCCTTCACCGGCGAGCGCCGCACCGACGCCAGCGCGGTGACCGAATACTTCGCGCCGCTGAACAAGTGGCTGATCGCCCAGAACAAGGGCCAGAAGTGCGGCTGGTAGGCTGACGTCTCCCTTCCCCCTCGATGGGGGAAGGGTCGGGGTTGGGGGTGTTCGCACCGGCGTCGACAAGCCGGCGCCGATGGGCTCCAGCGCCCTGACGGCCCATCCGGACAATCCTGTGCGTACACCCCCTCCCAACCCTCCCCCATCGAGGGGGAGGGCTTTGGCTGTAGTTACCGGATAATTCACCGCCCTTGTGGGCGGATGCGTTTACCGCGCTCGCCCAACCTGCACGGTCGGCGGACAGCTCTGGTCCGCGGTCGGGTTGGGGTCTGTCGATGGGCGCGCAGGGTTTCGGGCGAGCCGCCATGGCGCGGCTGAAGGGGTTTTGCGGCAACGAGCGGGGCGCCATCGCGGTGCAGGCGGCCTTCCTCGGCATGCCGATGCTGGTGCTGACCATGGGGGCGGTGGACATTGCCAACGCCTCGGCGGCCAAGACCAAGCTGCAGGACGCCCTCGACTCCGCCGCCCTGGCCGCCGCCCGCTCCAACCAGTTCAGCGACACCGGCCTGCAGACGGTCGGCTCCAAGGCGCTGACCGCCAACATGGCCGGCTCCCACGCCGTCATTACGTCCTCGTCGTTCAAGAGCGACGGCAACAAGGTGCTGGCCAGCGCCAAGGGCAAGGTGACGCCGGTCATCGCCGGCCTCTGGCTGCAGGGCGACATCATCGTCGGGGCCAAGGCCGACGTCACCCGCTCGGTCAACAAGATCGAACTGGCCCTGGTGCTCGACACCACCGGCTCGATGAAGGGCAGCAAGCTCGCCAACCTGAAGACCGCCTCGAAGAACCTGATCGACACCCTGTCGGAGGCCTCGCAGCGCAGCGTCGAGCCGGATCCGGTGAAGATCGCCATCGCCCCCTTCTCGATGACGGTGAAGGTGGGGACCTCCTACCGCAACGCCACCTGGATCGACCAGAACGGCGCGGCCCCGATCAACAACCAGATCTTCGCCAGCTCGGCCAACCGCTTCACCCTGCTGAACAACATGGGCGTGCAGTGGGGCGGCTGCGTCGAGGGCCGGGCGGCCCCCTATGACGTGCAGGACACCGCCCCCAGCACCGGCACGCCGGCCACGCTGTTCACCCCCTACTTCGCCCCCGACGAGCCGAGCAGCGGCGGCACCTACTACAACAGCTACCTGCCGGACGTGACCAACAGTTCCGACTGGAAGGTGCGCCAGGGCTATGTCGCCAAGTACAACCGCAGCCCGACCAGCACGGGCACCAACTCCAGCACCGGCTACATCTACGGACCCAATTCCGGCTGCCAGCTGTCGCCGATCACCCGGCTGACCGACGACTGGGACGGGCTGAAGGACGCCGTCGACGCCATGGTGGCGGTCGGCGACACCAACATCCCGCTGGGCCTGATGTGGGGCTGGCACCTGCTAAGCCCGAACGCCCCGTTCGCCGACGGCCGGGCCTACAACACGCCCAAGTCGACCAAGGTCGTGGTGCTTATGACCGACGGCGAGAACACCATGGGCTCGACCAGTAACAACAACGCCTCGCTGTACAACTCGCTGGGCTACATCTGGCAGAACCGCCTCGGCATCACCTCGGGCAGCACCGCCCAGCGCAAGGCGGCGATGGACGGTAAGCTGACCAGCCTGTGCGCCAACATGAAGGCCCAGGGCATCGTCCTCTACACGGTGCGGGTCGAGGTCTCGAGCGGCGACTCCAGTGTCCTGCGCGGCTGCGCCACCTCGAACGACAAGTTCTACGATGTGCAGGACGCCAGCCAGCTGACGGCGGTGTTCAACGCCATCGCCGGCTCGATCGAGAACCTGCGGATACTCAAATGAGTTACCGGCCGTTCACCCTGTTCGTTGGCTCATTCCTTTACCAGCCCCGCGGTATCTGAAGCCATCAGGATTGGGGCCATGGCCATCGACATGCGAGCCGAAGACGGATTGAAGACGCGTTTGGGATCGACGGTGCGAGGCTTTCTGCGCCGGTTCGCGCGCGCCCGTCGCGGCGCCGTGGCGGTCCAGTTCGCGGTCGTCGCCCTGCCGCTGGCGGTGCTGTCGCTGGGCCTGCTCGACGTCAACCAGGCAAGCATGTCCAAGCGGACCCTGCAGGACGCCCTCGACGCCGCCGCCCTGATCGTCGCCAAGTCGAAGGCGGCGACCAACGCCGAAGCCGACACCCTGGGCGACCGGGCCCTGGCCGCGCAGCTGGCGACGATGAACGCCAGCGACGGCACGCTCGCCTCCTCGACCTTCACCCTGGGCGGCACGAACAACAACACGGTCATCGCCGATGCGACGGTGACCGTGACGCCGGTGGTGGCCAATCTCTGGCTGCAGGGCAACATGTCGGTCGGGGCGCATTCGGAAGTGCTGCGCTCGGCCTCCAACCTGGAAGTCGCCCTGGTCCTCGACATCACCTATTCGATGGTCGGCCAGCCGCTTACCGACCTGAAGTCCGCCGCCGGCGAACTGGTCGACCTGGTCGTCAAGGACGTGCAGACGCCCTTCTACAGCAAGGTCGCCCTGGTGCCCTACTCGATGGGCGTCAACCTGGAGGGCAACGCGGCAACGGCGCGCGGCGCGATCACCGCCGGCAAGTCGATCACCGCGGCCAGCTGGGCCACCGGAACCGCCAAGACCATCACCGGCATCACAAAGGCCAATCCGGCGGTGGTGTCGTCAACCAGCCATGGCTTCGAGAACGGCGACCGCGTCTACATCAGCGGCGTCAAGGGCATGACCCAGGTCAACGGCAAGGTCTATACGGTCGACGGCAAGACCACGAATTCCTTCAAGCTGCTGAGCACCAACTCGTCAAACTGGAGTTCCTTCCAGAGTGGCGACACGCCGCGCGCCACCGAGTGCCAGGCCACCAACTGCGAGGTCGTGGTGACCTCCACGGCCCACGGTTTCGCCAACAACGACTGGGTCTACATCACCGGCGTCGGCGGCATGACGCAGATCAACAACCTCGCCTGGAAGGTCACCAACAAGGCGGCGAACACCTACTGGCTGGATGCCAGTGTCGGCCCCAGCTACGGGACCTTCAACGCCAACGGCACGGGCTGGTGCACCACCGCCGGGTGCCAGTACTACCGCTACACCGGGCGCAGCGGCAGCACCTACGTCCAGGAAATCAGCACCTGCGTCAGCGAGCGGACCGGGTCCAACAAGCAGACCGACGTCGGGCTGGGCACCTCTTACGTCGGCCGCAACTACGCCGCCAGCGGCAGCAACGACTGCCTGACCGCCGGCCTCACCGGCCTGTCGACCAACAAGACGACGCTGAAGAACAAGATCAACGCCTACGTCGCGCAAGGTTCGACCGCCGGCCAGATCGGGCTGGAGTGGGGCTGGTTCGCCATCTCGCCCAACTTCAACGGCCTGTTCACCGGGACCTCGGCGCCGGCCGCCTATACCGCGCCGGACATCAAGAAGGTGGTGGTGCTGATGACTGACGGCGAGTTCAACTCGATGTACTGCAACGGGGTGCTGTCGAGCGACACGGACGTCAACGTCAGCAGCTACGACGGCCATGCCATCAACTGCGCCGCCACCAACGGCGACGGCTTCACCCAGGCCAAGGCGATGTGCGCGGCGATGAAGCTGAAGGGCATCGTCATCTACACGGTGGGCTTCAACATCTCGACGAGCACTGATGTCACCGGCATGCTCAACAGCTGCGCCACAAGCGGCTCGGCCTACCTGCCCAACAGCGGCACGGCGCTTAAAACCGCCTTCAGGGCGATCGGCCAGGACATCTCGTCGCTCCGGATATCCAAGTAATCCGACGGTCGACGGTTCCTTTACGTCTGGGCTGTAGACTCCCCGCGAAGTTGGGGATGCCACGGCCATGAAACGGCTTTTGACTGGGGTGAGGACGAGGCTGGCGGGCTTCCGCCGCAACGAGCGCGGCAACGTCGCCATCATCGCCGCCATCGGCGTGCCGGTGCTGGCCCTGATCACCTTCGCCCTGCTCGACATCAACCGCGCCAGCACCCAGAAGCGTGAACTGCAGGACGCCCTCGACGCCGCCGCCCTCTACGCCGCCCGCTCGCCGGCCATCACCGACGCCGACCTGAACAAGGTCGGCCAGAAGGCGCTGCTCGCCCAGCTGGGGGTGCTGGTGGACGCCAAGCTGATGAGTTCGTCATTCAAGCTGGGCGCCAACGGCGCCGTGGTCGCCACGGCCCAGGCCAGCGTCAAGCCGTTCGTCTCCAATCTCTGGCTGCAGCGCGACATGGTGGTCGGCGCCAATTCCGAGGTGCTGCGGTCGATGAACCGCATCGAACTGGCCCTGGTGCTGGACAACACCGGCTCGATGGCCGGCTCCAAGCTTGCGAACCTCAAGATCGCCGCCAAGAACCTCGTCGACACCCTGGCCGCCTCCGCCGCCCGCAGCAGCGAGCCCAACCCGGTCAAGATCGGCATCGTCCCCTTCAGCCAGACGGTGAAGGTCGGCGCGACCTACAAGAGCCAGGCCTGGATCGACCAGACCGGCGCGGCCCCGATCAACAAGGAAATCTTCTTCGACAAGGCGACCGGGACGACCGTCAACGCCAACCGCTTTACCCTGCTGAACAACATGGGCCAGACCTGGGGCGGCTGCGTCGAGACCCGCGCCCAGCCCTATGACGTGCAGGACACCGCGCCCGGCGCCGCCTTCCCGGCCACGCTCTACACCCCTTTCTTCGCGCCCGACGAACCGGACTCGCGCTCCAAGTCCGGCTACGCCAACGGCGACTTCGGGTCGTTCGGCAACGACTACCTGCCCGACGAGGTGTTCAGCACCTCCAACTGGAAGATCCCGCAGGGCTATGTCGGCAAGTACGACCAGGCGCCCAGCGGCGGCGGCGGCCCCAACCGCGGCTGCGACATGCAGCCGATCATGCGGCTGACGGCCAGCTGGTCGAGCCTCAAGTCGCGGATCGACGGCACGGTCGCCACCGGCAACACCAACATCCCCATCGGCGCCGCCTGGGGCTGGAACCTGCTGTCGCCGTCCGGCCCGTTCGCCGACGGCTCGCCCTATGGCACGCCCAAGCTCAGCAAGATCGCCATCATCATGACCGACGGCGACAACGTCATGAGCGACGCCAACAACGACAACCAGAGCAGCTACAACGCCCTGGGTTACCTCTGGCAGAACCGGCTGGGCATCAACGGCGGCGGCGAGGGCGCCCGCACCGCGGCCATGGACAAACGGCTGGCGCTGCTCTGCGAGAACATGAAGGCCAAGGGCATCGTGGTCTATACGGTGCGGGTCGAGGTCAAGACCGGGGCCAGCGCGCTGTTGAAGAAGTGCGCCACCAGCTCGGACCGATACTACGACGTGCAGAACGCCAGCGACCTCGACAGCGTCTTCCAGCGCATCGCCGGCGAGATCTCCAACCTGCGGATCTCCAAGTAACCCCCAAATCCTGGGGCGCGGCCGGACCGTGACGCCCGCTAGGCTGCCTGTCAGCCTGGAGGACCCCATGATCCGCAAGACCCTGCCCGCCATCGCCGCCGCGGCCCTGCTCTGGCCGATGACGGCCTCCGCCCATTGGCAGTCCACCCGCTGGGACATGACCGTCGATCAGGTGCTGGCCAGCGCCAAGGGCCGTGTGGTCCACGCCGACACCGGCGACAAGCTGCTCGGCCAGAGCAAGAAACTGGCCGGGATCGTGCCGTTCGAAGGCCGCAGCTACATGGCCGACTTCTTCTTCTCCGACACCGGCGGCCTCACCCTGGTGCGGCTCAATCCGGTGAGCGCGGACTGTCTGGCGATCATCGACGAGCTGAAGGCCCGCTATGGCGCGTCGTCCAGCCCGCACAACGGCGACTGGAAGGACCCAAAGACCGGCGACGGGGTCCTGCAGTCGTTCAGCTATCAGTACACCCCCTGCTATACGAGCTATCGCAAGCCGGGCCTGGTGGCGCGCTAGGCGGCCACCGCTTCCTCGGCCGCGCCGCAGGCGAGGCTGAGCGCTTCGAACAAGGCCTCGGGCGAGATCGGCTTGGTCAGGTGGCCATCGGCGCCGGCGTCCGCCGACGCCCTTATATGCTCCGGCAGGGCGTTGGCCGAGAGGGCCCAGATCGGCGTGCGATGGGCCTGCCCGGCGCGAATGGCGCGGATCGCGGTCAGGCCGTCCATGACCGGCATCTGCATGTCCATCAGCACCAGGTCGAAGCTTTGCGAGAGCGCCGCCTCGACCGCCTCGGCGCCGTTCTCGACACAGATCAATTCGACGCCAGCCGGCTCCAGCAGCATCTGCACGACCCGCCGGTTCACCGCGTGGTCTTCAGCCAGCAGCACCCGGGGGGCGCGGTCCTGGGCCATCGGCGCCGAGGCCTCGGCCAGCCGGGCAGGCTTGGACGCGGGGGCCAGCGGCAGCGTCAGGATGAAGGTCGCACCTTGACCAGGCATGGCTTCGGCGGTCAGGTCGCCACCCAAGGTCCTGGCCAGCTGGCTGGAGATGGCCAGGCCCAGGCCCGTGCCGCCGAAGCGGCGGGTGATCGAGCCGTCGGCCTGTTCGAAACGTTCGAACATTCGGGCCTTGAACCCGGCGTCGAAGCCGATGCCGGTATCGCGCACGGCGAGGGTCAGCACGCCCCGGGCGACGGCGGCGCGCAACGACACCGACCCCCGGGTGGTGAACTTGACGGCGTTCGACAACAGGTTTCCCACCACTTGGCGCAGCCGCACCGCGTCGCCCTCGAACCAGCCCTCGGCCGACGGATCGATGTCGAGATCGAAGTCCAACCCCTTTTCGGCGGCCAGCGGCCGGAACAGGTCGGCGGTCGCCCGCAGGGAGGCGTCGAGCGCGAAGGGCTCGGCCTTCAGTTCGAGCTTGCCGCTCTCGATCCGGGCCAGGTCGAGCAGGTCCGACAGGATGGCTTCCAGCGTCTGGCCCGAGGTCCGGATCAGTCCGACCATCTCCTCCTGATCTGCGGTCAGGGCGGTGCGCGCCAGGGCGGCGGCCACGCCCATCACCCCGTTCAGCGGGGTGCGGATCTCGTGGCTCATGTTGGCGAGGAATTCGCTTTTCGCCCGGCTGGCCGCCTCGGCGGCGTCGCGGGCCCGGCTGACCTGTTCTTCCGAAAGCTTGCGGTCGGTGATGTTCTTGAGGACGCCCAGCAGCCGCTCGGGCGAACCATCGGGGCGGAAAGTCATTTCAGCGCCTGAGAAGGCCCAGACCTCGCGTCCGTCCCGGGTCGCGACGCGGTGTTCGGAGCGGAAGGGCAGGCCTTCGGCGTACAGCCGCTTCCAGGTCTTCAGCGCCTCCACCCGATCATCGGGATGCACCAGCAGCCAGGGATCGGCGACGACCATGTCAAAGGTGATGTCGCCACCGCTGAAGGTGTCGGCGGCGCCGTCGATCTTCAACTCCTTGCGGTCGTAGTCGGCCTCGTAGACCAGCACCTCGGCGATTTCGAGCGCCAGCTTCAGCCGCTGCTCCGACCGTTCGGCGCGATCAAGGCAGTCGATGACATCGCTGATGTCGTGGCTCATGGCGATCAGGCCCGCGACCTTGCCGTCGGCGTCACGCCAGGGCCCGACCTCGGCCCGCAGCCAGCGGTCGTGGCCCCGGGGATTGGGGATCTTGACCCGGTCGGACCAGACGCTCTCGCCGGTCAGGCAGCGCTCGTAGGTGTCCTTCAGCTGGGCATAGGATTCAGGGAAAAGGTCGCCCACATGCGCCCCGATGGCCCGTTCGCGGCTGACGCCGGTATCGATGCTCCAGCGGGCGTTGACGTAGACGTAGCGCATGTCGCGGTCGACCATGGCCAGGGCCACGGGGGCCGAGCGCATGATCGTCTCCTTGAGGGCGACGGCGGCGCGGGTCTCGCGGTCTGCCGCCTGCCGGGCCCGCTCGGCGCGCAACCGTTCGACGGCTTCCGACAACAGGGCCGCGCAGTCGGAGAGGTGGGCCTCGATGACCCTGTCCGGCGCCTTGGGCTCCGGGCCGAGCACGCACAGCGATCCGATCCGCAGGCCGCTGCTGAGCCGCAGGGGCGTGGCGCAGTAGAAGCGGGCGAATGGCGCTCCCGCGGTCCAGGGGTGATCGGGGTCGACCACCAGGGCGTCCTCCACCCAGATGCCGCCTTCGTGACGCAGGCTGACGGAGTCCCCGCCGTCGACCAGGCTGTCATCGAAGTGGGCGAAGGCCGAGTGCCAGATCTGGTCGCCTTCGTTGAGCACCACATAGGCATGCTGGGCGCCGCTGAGCGCGCCGGCCAGACGGCAGACCCGCTGAATGATGGGACGCAACGCCGTCAGGTCCAGGGACCGGACTTCGCGCAGGCTTTCGTCGGTGTGCTCGGGCGCGTCTTGCGCCATGGACAGTCCCCCTTTGCGTGGAAGGACAGTCTCAGGCGGCGGTTAAGATTGCGTGGTCTGGCGGCCGGCCTAGCCCAGCTTTATCTCGGCCAGGCGCTGCTTGAGGAAGTCGTCGGCGGTGATCGGCGTCGGATACTTGTCGGGATGTTCGGCGTCGACGCGGCCGGGCAGGGTCTCGATCAGGTGGTCGGGCGCATAGTGCAGGAAGAAGGGCGTCGAGTACCTGGGAACATTGCGCCGCTCGGGCGGCGGGTTGACCACCCGGTGGGTCGTCGAGGGCAGGTAGTCGTTGGTCGCCCGGGACAGCATGTCGCCGATGTTGACCACCAGCGAGCCGGCCGGCGGATTGATCGGCAGCCAGCGGCCGTCGCGGTCCAGCACCTCCAGCCCGCCCTCCTCGGCGCCGAGCAGCAGGGTGATGGCGTTGATGTCCTCATGCGCCCCGGCCCGCTCGTTGGGGCCGTCGAAGCCGGCCGCCGGATAGTGCAGCAGCCGCAGGATGGAGTTGCCGTCCCGGACCTGGTCATCGAAGGTGTGACGGTCCAGACCCAGGTAGGCGGCGATGGCCTGGAGCACCTTGCCGCCCATGCGGTCCAGGACGTTGAACAGCCAGGTCAGCTCCTCCTTGAAGCCCTCCACCTCGGAGACCCACAGGTTCTGCGGCATGGATGCGGAATATCGGTGGCCGGCCGGCAGCTCGCGCCCGACATGCCAGAATTCCTTGAGGTCGAAATGGGCCGCGCCCTTGGCGGTCTCGACGCCGAACGGCGTGTAGCCGCGCTGGCCCTTGCCGCCCTCGACGAAGTATTTCTTCTTGTCCGCTTCCGGCAGGGCGAAGAATTCCTTGGCCCGCTGGATGGCGCTGTCGATCTTCTCCTGCCCCATGCCGGTGTCGGAGATGACCGCGAAGCCATAGCGCCGGAAACTGTCGCCGAGCGCCCTTGAGAAACCGGCGAAGTCGCGCTCGTACTGGGTGAACGAGACCGGGGCGATGGCGGAGGGGGCGGAAACGGACTGGGTCATGGAAACCTGGCGAGCCTGTGGGCCCGGGTTTCTACACCAGCCCGCCCGTCAGCGAAACTCCGGCGCCGCCGGCCCATCCGTCGGAACCTCGACACAGGTGAGCCGTTGCGGCGGTCCAGACCTATCTTGAGGACAACACCATGATCCGCCGCGCCTTGACGCTCGCCACCTGCCTGACCGCCGCCGCCGCCCTAGCCGCCTGCACCACCACCGACCCCTACACCGGCGAGGTCGTGCGCGATAACACCGGCACCGGCGCCATTGTCGGGGCCATCGGCGGCGGCCTGCTGGGCTACCTGACCAACACCAACGACAGCGAGCAGGGCCGCAAGAACGCCCTGCTGGGCGCCGGTGTCGGCGCCCTCGGCGGCGCGGCCGTCGGCAACTACATGGACCGCCAGCAGGCCGACCTGCGCCGGGAGCTGGCCGACAGCGGCGTCACCGTGACCCGTGACGGCGACAACCTGGTGCTCAACATGCCCAGCGACGTCACCTTCGCCTCCGGCAGCGAAAGCCTGCAGCCGCAGTTCTACGACACGCTGGACGATGTCGGCCGGGTGCTGCAGGCCTATCCCTCGACCCTGATCGACATCACCGGCCATGCCGACAGCGACGGGGCCGACGACTACAACCTGGCCCTTTCCGAGCGCCGGGCGCGGTCGGTAGCCGACTATCTGGTGCAGAACGGCCGCTTGAACCCCAATCGTGTCGCCCTGGCCGGCCGCGGCGAGCGCGATCCGATCGCCTCCAACGCCACCGCCGCCGGCAAGGCGCAGAACCGCCGCGTCGAGATCCTGATCCGCCCGCTTCGCGGCTGACCGGAGTCTGTTCGGTTCAGGGGCGGGCGGTGCTAGCTTCCGGGCAACCGGAGATAGCCCGTGAAGCCCGCCCCCATGACCTGTGACGAAGCCGCCCGGAAGTTGCTGGGCCGGCCGGCCGACGACCTCAGCGAACTGGAGCGGACCGTCATCGAGCGGATCATCGCCCGGGGCGCCATCTCCCGCGATCTGTCGGCGAACGACGAGGACCAGCCGTTCGGCCAGTGGCTGGCCGACCGCGTGGCGGCGGTCGGCGGCAGCTGGGGCTTCATCATCGCCTTCGGGGTGATCCTCATCGGCTGGATCATCGTCAATCTCTGGGCCCTGGGCGCCGCCGGGCTGAAGCCCTTCGACCCCTACCCCTTCATCTTCCTCAACCTGATGCTCTCGATGCTGGCCGCCATTCAGGCGCCGATCATCATGATGAGTCAGAACCGCCAGTCGGAGAAGGACCGCGAGGCGGCCCGTCATGACTATGAGGTCAACCTCAAGGCCGAGCTGGAGATCATGGCCCTACACGAAAAGCTCGACGCCCTGCGCGACCACGACCTGGCCGAGCTGATGAAGCAGCAGATCGAACTCCTGAAGCGGATGAACAGCTGAAGCTCAACCGCCCCAGGGAAGCCGGGATTTGATCTTGTCCGGCAGTCCGGGAATGCCCTTCTTGCCCGCCGCCTCTGCCGGGGCCCAGCCGAAGGGCTTGAGCCTGGCCTGATCGGCCGGCAGCGTCTGCTTGAAGTCGACGTTGAGGGCGGCGGCCTTGCAGTCGACGATCAGCAGCTGCCGGTTGGTCGCCTTGCAGGCGGCCAGCGAGGCTTCGGCCTCGTCATACCGCCCGGAGCGGACCTGCACGATGATCTGCGACGGCAGGAAGTAGGGCTTGTCCTTGAACAGCCGCAGACCCTCGGCGAGGACGGTCCTGGCCTGGGGCAGGCGGCCATTGGTGGCGTAGAACCGGATGGTTTCCCGGAACAGCAGCGGCGAGGCATTGGGCCGCTTGCGGGCGATCTCCAAATGCGCGACGGCGCCCGGAATATCGCCACGGGCCGACGCCACCTGATAGGCGATCTGGCGGATGAAAGGCTCATCCCTGAACGGACCTTTCAGGACGATGTCGATCTGCGCCCTGGCCTTGTCCTTGTCCGGCGGCGAGGCCAGCAGGGCATCCTCGGCGGCAAGCGCCGCCCGGGTCGCGGCGATGCCCGCGGCGACTTCCGGCAGGGCCCGCAGCGCGTCGGTTCGGGTCGTCGTCGCCTCACGGTCCTCCGGCAGCAGGCCGCCATCGACGTAGGCGACCTTCAGATACTTGCCGATGCCGTCCCGCCGGGCCTTGGCCGAGCGATGGTTACGGCCCGAAATCTCGATCATCACCTTGCGGACGCTCTCGTAGACACTCTTCTTCAGGGTATCGACGACCGAGCCGAAACTGCCGGCCAGGTCGCCCTGCTTGACGGCGCTCTCGAAGCGGGGGTCCTTGAGCACCTTGTCGGCGCGCGCCTTCATGTTGGCCTGGGCCGTTTCCAGCCGCTGCTGCATGGTCTTCTCGGTCGCCTCGAACATGTCGACCGTATTGATGTAGCGGGGCATGCGGCCGGCCAGGAAGGCGGCGTCCAGCCCCGCGGCGTCGGCCTCGTCCTCGCGGCCACGGCCGAACACCGGCTGGATCGAGCGATCCATCATGAACCGCAGATGCTGCTCGCCCTGCTGGGCGTCCTCGTAGGACTGTTTCAGATCGACGGGGAGGTTCGGCACGGCCTGGGCGTAGTTGATGCTGCTGGCCAGTTGCGCGCCCTTCTCGGCCTGGCCCATCAGCCGGGTCAGCGAACGGCGCTGCTCCTCGGCGGCCTCCTGGCTGCGGAAATGGTCGAGGGCGATGTGGGCGTACTCGTGGCCCAGCAGGAAGTAGAGGTCGCTGTCGGTGAGGTCCTCGGAGATCGTCCCTTCCGCGTTCAGGAAGACGCCGACGGCGACGGCGATCGTGCCATCGCTGGTGGCCGTGGCGTTGTAGTCGAGGCTGGCGACCATCCTCACCCTGACCGGCCGCACACCCTTGTAGGGCCAGGCGCGGGCGATCTCGTCGACGATGGCCTGCAGCTGGGCCTCCGTCTTCGGCATCGACAGCAGTTCCGAGCTCAGGCTGCCGGCGGTATCGGCCTGGATCGCGGTGTTGATGACCTTCGGATCGTTGCGGGCGATCGCCTCCGCCTGGGCCTTGAGGGCCGCCGCGTCGGCGATCTGGCGGGCGACGGTTTCGGGCCCGCAGGCGTAGGGACCGCCCTTGCCGCTGATCGAGAACTGGTCGGTCACCGCCTTCACCCCGCCGCCGAGGAAGCCGAATGTCTTGTCGATCACGTTCTTGTCGGGCGCCGCCAGGGCCGCCTGGCCGACCACCGCACATCGGGCCGTCAGCGCCGGCGCGGGCTGGGAGGCGGCGTGACCGGCGATGAGGACCAGGGCCGGAGCAGCGACGACGATCAGGCGGCGAGGGCTCATTGCCGGTTGCACTTCTCGTTGGCCCCGGCCGACCCGGCGGTGACGGTGCTGACCGTGTTGGCGGCCATCTCCTTGCACTCGATCTTCTTCTTCGGCCGGCTGACGAAGTAGGACTTTCCGTCCGTCCCCTTGATGGTCAGGCAGCCCTTCTTTTCGGCGGTGATCGGCTGGTTGTTGACCGTCGCCAGCGGGACCTTGCCGCTGTCGATCATGCAGTTGTCGTCGGTGAAGCGCGTCACCTTGGCCTCGGGCGCGAACTTGGCCGTCTCCTGCGCGGTGAGGCCGGGGGTGGCGAACAGCAGGGCGGCGGCGGTCGCGCCGGCGATGGAAAAAGTCCTGAGGGTCATGTCCTGGCCTCGTTAGCGTCTGGCGGTGGAAGGT
>SDZP01000366.1 GCA_004144935.1 Caulobacteraceae bacterium
TCTCCCCTTGGGGGAGAAGGTGGCCCCGAAGGGGTCGGATGAGGGGTCGCACCGGCGGCAAGTGATTGCGGCCGCCACATCCTGACAGTCCGGCGCGACCCCTCATCCGTCGGCTACGCCGACACCTTCTCCCCCAAGGGGAGAAGGATAGGCAGGCGATGCGCTAAACCCGCAACGCCGCGTCCGTCGCCCGGATCAGGCCGTCGATGATCCCCGGCTCCGTCGAGGCGTGCCCCGCGTCCCAGACGATCTCGAACTTCGCCTCGGGCCAGGCCTTGTGCAGCGCGTAGGCGGTTTCCAGCGGCGTCACCACGTCGAACCGTCCCTGGACGATCCAGCCCGGAATATGCCGGATCGACGGCACGTTCTTGAGCAGCCAGCCGTCCTCCTCGAAGAACCCCCGGTTGGCGAAGAAATGGTTTTCGATCCTGGCGAAGGCGATGGCGAAATCGGTCTCGTTGAACTTCGGCGGCCGCGCTTCCGGGCCCCGGATCGAGATGGTGTCGCCTTCCCACTGGCTCCAGGCCGCCGCCGCCTCGCCCTGCACCCGGCGGTCCGGATGGGTCAGGCGGCGGTGGTAGGCGGCGATCAAGTCGCCGCGCTCGGCTTCAGGGATCGGCGCCTTGAACTTCTCGAAGGCGTCGGGGAACAGCATCCCGGCGCCGTCCTGGTAGAACCACTTCAGCTCGCGCTGGGTGACGAGGAAGATGCCGCGCAGCACCAGCCCCAAGACCCGCTCGGGATGGGCGATCGCGTAGGCCAGGGCCAGGGTGGAACCCCAGCTGCCGCCGAACACCACCCACTTCTCGATGCCCAGATGCACGCGCAGACGCTCGATGTCCTCGATCAGCGTCCAGGTGGTGTTGTCGTCCAGCGAGGCGTTCGGCCGGCTCTTGCCGCAGCCGCGCTGGTCGAACAGGGCGATGCGGTACTTCTGGGGATCGAAGAACCGCCGCATGGTCGGGTTGATCGCCCCGCCCGGACCGCCGTGCAGCACCACCGCCGGCACGCCGCCAGGATTGCCGCATTCCTCGAAGAAGATCTCGTGCGGGCCGCCGGTCTTCAGCCACCCGAAGTTATAGGGATCGATCTCGGGATACAGCCCCCGCCGGCCATGGTTCTGGCCGACGGAAGAGGAGGGGGAAGCACGGTCCATGCTCCGGTTCTACGACGCCGCGCGAATCCCCGCCACCTTCCAGTCCGATTGCCCTGACGAAAGTCAGGACCCACCCGCCGCAAGAATGTTCGCGGATGGGCCTGCGCCCTTGCCCGTGGGTCCTGACTTTCGTCAGGACGGTCGGTCTAGGCTCAGCTCACCGGAAACCGGCGGTCCAGCCATTCCAGCAGCGCCCGGTTCACCGCTTCCGGCTTTTCCTGCTGCGTCCAGTGACCGCTGCCCTCGATCAGCACCTTCTCCAGGTCGTCGCAGATGGTCTCCATGCCGTCGGCCGAGGACGGCGGCAGCACCGCGTCCTTTTCCGCCATGACCATCAGCGACGGCTGGCGCACCCGGTGCTCGATGTGTTCGGCCGCATGCCAGTTGCGGGTGAAGTTGCGGTACCAGTTGATGCCGCCGGTGAAGCCGGTCCGCTCGAAGGTCTCGGCGAAGGCGTCGAACTCCTCGTCGGTGAGGAAGAAGGGGCGGGGGTCGGCCTCGGGGCTCCACTGCTCCAGCATGTCGACCATGGCGAACAGCGAGGGATCGCCCTCCTTGCGCTCGCTGGCGAAGCCGCCCGAAGCCGGCATGCCCGGCATGTCCAGCGGGCTGCGCAGGAAGAAGTCCATCACCTTGCGCGGGTCCTTGCCCAGAGCCGCGTCGGCCTCGCCCGGGGTCTGGAAATGGACGATGTACATCCGGTCGCCCATCCGCTTGCGCATGATGGCGATCGGGTCGGCCGGCGCCCGGGGCGAGAAGGGGGTGTTCAGGCTGATCACGCCCTCGACCCGGTCCGGATGGCGCACCGACATGTACCAGACCACGAATCCGCCCCAGTCGTGGCCGCAGAAGATGGCCTTGGGGATTTTCAGATGGTCCATCAGCGCCACCAGGTCGCCGCACAGATGCTCCAGGTCATAGCTCTCGACGGCTTCGGGGCGGTCGGTCAGGCCATAGCCCCGCTGGTCCGGCGCGATCACCCAGCGGCCGCGGTCGGCCAGGGCCTTGATCTGGTGGCGCCAGCTGAAGGCCAGTTCGGGAAAGCCGTGGCTGAAGATGATCGGCACGCCGCGCTGCGGCCCTGCCTCGTAGTAGGCCATGCGGATGCCGTTGACGTCGGCGTACTGCACCGGCGGCATCATCGTCTGGATGGCGGACATCGCGGTCTCTCCCTCTGATTTTGCGCGAGACTGCAATGCTGCCCGTCGCGGAAGGCAAGCGCCCTTTACCCCGGCGCCCCTTCGGGCCTAACAAGCCGCACCTTGACCGAAACCTCCCACACCCTCCCGCCGCCGGCGCCCACGCCCTGGGGCCTCGTCATCCTGCTTGGCGCGATGACGGCCTTCGCGCCGATGTCGATCGACATGTACCTGCCGGCCCAGACCTCGATCGTCGAGGCCCTCGGCGCCAGCCAGGCCCAGGTCGAGCTGACCCTGTCGACCTTCCTGCTTGGCATGGCCATCGGCCAGTTCTTCTATGGCAGCGCGTCGGACCGTTTCGGCCGCCGCATGCCGATCCTGATCGGCTGCGGGATCTACACCATCGCCTCGGTGATCTGCGCCCTGTCGAGCGACATCAACGCCCTGATCGCCGCCCGCTTCCTGCAGGCGCTAGGCGGTTGTGCGGGGGGAGTCGTCGCCCGGGCCATCGTGCGCGACAACTTCGATCACCGCGACACCGCCCGCATCCTGTCGCTGCTGATGCTGGTGATGGGCCTGGCCCCCATCCTCGCCCCCATGGCCGGCAGCCTGGTGCTGCAGGTGGCCGACTGGCGGGCCATCTTCTGGTGCCTGGCCGGCTTCGGCATCCTCGTCGCCCTCGCGGTGGCCTTCCGCCTGCCCGAGTCGCGCTCGGAGGAGACGGCCGCCCAGGCCCGGTCGGAGAATCCCTTCCAGGCCTACCTGGCGCTGCTGGTCCAGCCCAGACTGATCGGCTACCTGCTGGCCGGGGCCCTGAACGGGGCGGTGCTGTTCACCTACATCTCCGCCTCGCCCGGCCTGATCATGGGCATCTACGGGGTCGGGCCGATGGCCTACGCCTGGCTGTTCGGCCTCAACGCCGTCGGCATCATCGGCGCCAACCAAGTCAACCGCATGCTGCTGCGAACATGGTCGCCGGACGCCGTGCTGAAGGGGGCGAGCACCGCCGGCATCGTCTTCGGGGCGCTGCTGCTGGTCGCCTCGATCACCGGCGTCGGCGGCGCCTGGACCGTCCTGCCGCTGCTGTTCCTCACCCTGACCACCTACGCCCTGATGGCCGGCAACACCACGGCCGGCGCCCTCAGCTGCGACCCCCGCCGCGCTGGCT
>SDZP01000367.1 GCA_004144935.1 Caulobacteraceae bacterium
GCATTCTCGGGCTTCGACGTCATCCGGCGCAACTGGCTGGCGCCAGGCGTCTGGGGTCTTGTGCAGGTGGTGCTGGCCCTCCTGCCCCTGCTGTTCGTCGGGCCGCTGCTGCTGGAGTATTTCTCCACCATCTTCGGCGAGATCAGCCGCGGCGGGGAGCCCAACTCGGCCGAGGTCATGCGCCTGTCCAGTCAGCTGAACATGGTCCAGCCGATCAGCTGGATCACCCAGCTGCTGGCCCAGGGCCTGGTCACCGGCGCGATCATCCGCGCCGTGCTGCATCCCGAGGACAAGCGCTGGTTCTTCATGCGGCTCGGCATGGGCGAGGTCATGCTGGTGGCGGTCAGCCTGGTCTTCACCATCCTCTACGTGCTCGCCATCCTCGTCGCGGCGATCGTGGTGGCCATCGTCGGCTTTGCGGTCGCGGCCGCCTCCCGGGAGGCCGGCATCGGCATCGCCATCCTGCTGGGGATCGCGGCCTTCGGCGTCCTGATCTGGGGCAGCCTGCGCTTCTCCCTGGCCTTCGCGATGAGCCATGACAAGAAGCAGTTCCTGCTGTTCGAAAGCTGGAACAAGACGCGCGGCCACGCCGGCAGCCTGTTCGGCATGGGCCTGCTGTCGCTGGTTGTCGGCGGCCTGATCAGCATGGTGGTGGCCGGGGTGATGCTGGCCATCGGCGCCTTCGCGGTGCTCGGCAACGGCGGTTTCGAGGCCCTGCAGGCGCTCGACGCCAGCAAGGATTTCAGCGCCTTCTTCACGCCGGAGCGGACCCAGGCGCTGATCGCGTTCGGCGTCCTCTACCTGATCGTCGCCTCGGCCATCAACGGCTACGTCGGGACCATCCTCACCGCGCCCTGGGCCGAGGCCTACCGGCAGCTGGGCCGCGAGGACGAAGAGGTCTTCTGAACCCGGAGCAAGCCTGTCGCGTTCGGCCCGAATGCTGGCATAAGCTTGACCTGTCGACGGGTGAAGCGAATCAGCCGACCCGCGGCAGGGGGTAGAACGGTTTCACCATGTCCTTTTCGCCCGTTCAGGCGTCCCTAGAGGGCTTCCGATTCATCCGCGACCGGCCGCGGCCGGTGACGGTGTGGATGGGCGCGCTGCTGGTGCTCAACCTCGCCGCCGCCCTGTTCAACCTGTCGCCCTGGCGCCAGCGCCTGGACGAGTTCCAGAAGGCGCATGATATCCAGTGGTCCTGGGACCTGTTGCGCGACATGGCGCTGCAGCTGCTGCCGGCGGCGACCATCGCCCTGTTCCTGACCTTCGCCAGCCTCTGCATCGTCGCCCCGTCGATCTTCCGGGTGATGCTGGGCAAGACCCGGGGGCCGGAGTTCCGCATCGGCGTCGACGAGGGCCGGATGTTCTGGCTCTTCCTGGCCATGCTGCTGGTCATCACCGTGCTGGCCATCCCGTCCGGCATCGTGCTCGGCCTGACCTTGATCGTCGCCCGCCCGGTGGCCGAGGCCGTCGGCCTGTCGTCCTTCCTGTCGCTGGCCGGACCCCTGGTGTCCTTCCTGCTGCTGTCCTGGATTGTCATCCGGCTGTCGCTGTCGGCCCCGATCGCCATCGACCAGAAGCGGCTGGACATGCTGGCCTCATGGAAGATGACCCGCGGCGTCTTCTGGCGGCTGTTCGGCGGCCTCGTCCTGGCGCTGGTCTGGACCCTGCTGGTGGCGCTGGGCTCGGTCCTGACCTTCTCCCTGATCGCGGTGGTGACCACCTTCATCCTGGGCATGCCGCCGGGGGAGATCACCCGCTTCCTCTTTCCCACCGACCAGGGCCTGCTCAACCACTTCGGGGTGGGGCCGATGCTCTGGCGCATCTTCGAGTCGGCCCTGCTGGCCATCCTCTTCTGCGTGGTCTGCGGCGCGGTGGTCTACGCCTACCGCGAACTCTCGCCGCACCGTGAGGCCGCCATCCCCTCGGACGACGACCTCACGGAACACGAAGCCGCCATCTAGCTGTTCGCGGCCGCGCTCGGCCGGTCGCTGACCCGCTTGTGCCAGTCGCGCAGGGCGCTCGCGCCTTCAGGCATCTCCAGCCCGGTGAAGGCGGCGAAATCCACCGTCGTCAGGGCGCAGATGTCGGCCATGCCGTAGGTCTCGCCGGCGATGAACGGCCCGCCGTTCGCCAGTTCGCGATCCAGCCAGCCGCAGCTGCGGGCGTAGGCCTCGCGGTTGGACTCGCCGAAGTCGTTGAACTGCGTCAGCAGGGCGGCGGTCAGCGGGTGGGCGTGGCGCCAGAACATCCCCACCGGGGTCATCAGCTGGAACTCGATGCGTCGGATCCACATGTCGACCAGCGCCTGCTCGGCGGCGGTCGCCCCGAACATGACCGGCTCTGGATGGATGCTCTCCAGGTAGCGGCAGATGGAGACGCTTTCGGAAATCGCCGTGCCGTCGTCCAGCACCAGGGTCGGCAGCTGGCCGAGGGAATTGCGGGCCTTGTGCTCGTCGCTCTTGTGCTCACGGGCCTGCATCTTCACCCGCGTCTCGGGCAGGTCGATGCCCTTCTCGGCCACGAAAATCCGCACGCGGCGGGGGTTGGGCGCCGGGTTGCGTTCGCCGTAGAGGATCATGTCGGGGTCGTCTCCTGATGTGGCCTGTGGCCATCGTTGGGGCACGGCTAACACGGCGGCGCCCGAAACACTATCGCCCCCCGATCTGGGCGCCCGGCGCCTATCGCGCCATCCCTGCGGGTCTGCTAACCAAAGGCCAGGCGGACCGAAGGCGGGCGCGGGAGAAGATCGATGAGCGAGTTTTCGGCCACGGACGCGGGCCTGGCGGGGTTCAGGATCCTGCGCGAAAAGCCGATGGTCATGCCGGCCTGGGCGATCGTCAGCCTGGCGATCAGCATCCTCAGTGTCGTCGTCATGGTTCTGCTGGCCGGCCCCGCCCTCATGGAGGTGCAGGAGATCGCCAAGGCCACGACGCCCGACCCGGAAGCCATGGTCGCCGCCTACGGCCGCATGGCCCCGGCCCTCCTGCTGATCCTGCCCATCGCCATCATCGGCTATTCGGTGCTCTACGCCGCCGCCAGCCGCATCGTCCTGCGGCCGGCCGATCGTGGCTTCGGCTGGATGAAGTTCGGCGCCGACGAGGTTCGCCAGGGCCTGGCCATGGTGCTGGTCTTCCTGATCCTGACGGGGGTCTATCTGGTCGCGGCCCTGGCGGCGGGGGTGTTCATCGCCCTGGGCGCCATGGTCAACCCGGCCCTCGGCGTGCTCGTCGGCCTGTTGGCGGTGCTGGGGGCGCTCGGTATCGTCGTCTACGTCGCCGTCCGCCTGTCCCTGGTCAGCCCGGCCACCTTCGCCACCGGCCGCGTCGACATTCGCGCCGCCTGGCAGCTGACCAAGGGCCGCTTCGGTCCGCTGTTCGGCGCCTACCTGCTGGCCTCGGTGCTGGGGATCATCGTCTCGGTGGTCGGCGTCGGGGTCTTCTTCCTGATCGGCATCC
>SDZP01000368.1 GCA_004144935.1 Caulobacteraceae bacterium
CTCCAGGGCGAGGTCGATGAAGCCGGTGACATGCTCGTCCTTCCAGATCGGCAGCTGCCGCGCCACCACCGGCGCCACCGAGACCGGCTGCAGGGCGGTCAGCAACCCGTCGACGTTGCCGCGCGCCTGGTCGATGCGGTTGACGAAGATGGCCCGGGGAAGGCCCAGCCGCTCGATCTCCTTCAGCCAGGGCTGGGCGAGGATGGCCTTCTCGGGCTCCGAATCGATGACCAGCAGGGCCAGGTCGGCGCAGGCCAGGGCGTGGTCGGCCTCGGCGCGGAACTCGACGGACCCTGGGCAGTCGATCAGGGCGTAGCGGTCGTCCATGAAGTCGAAGCTGGCGATGTTCAGCTCGACCGACTGCCCGGCCGCCTTTGCCTCCGGCGATCCGTCGCCGACCGAGCCCTGCCCCACCGCGACCTGGCGATCCGTGGCCCCCGCCGCATGCAGCAGCGCTTCGAACAATGTGGTTTTTCCCGCGCCGTTCGGACCGACAAGGACGATGGTCCGGACGGCGCCTGCCTTTCTACCCATGGAGTAACCTCCCACCTTCAGGCGGCGAGGCCTCGCGGCCCGGCCGCGGTTGTTCAGGGTCAAGGAAGGGCCAGACCGGCCCTCCACGGATGCCACTTCACGCCTGTGTGCGGCGCAGCAGCAAGCCCACTGACGCGAGGTCACGCTTTCGGGAACGCCAGGGCTCGGTCATGCTGTCCTGAAAGGGCGCACTACCCTATTCCGATCATCCCGACGAAAGTCGGGACCCAGTACCCACGCTGCTTCAGCAGAGACCTTTGCCCGGGCAGAGACCCTCTTCCGCTGGCGGCGCCGGGTCCCGACTTTCGTCGGGATGATCGGTCGGAGGGGGGGCGAAGGCGGGAGAATCGGGACTTGTCACAGTTGGACGCCATCATCATCGGAGCCGGCTTCGGCGGCCTCTGCGCCGCCATCAAGCTGAAGGAGGCCGGCTTCGACCGCCTCGTCGTGCTGGAGAAGGCCGACCGCATCGGCGGCACCTGGCGCGACAACACCTACCCCGGCGCCTGCTGCGACGTCCCCTCTCGCCTCTATTCCTACAGCTTCGCCCTCAACCCCCACTGGACCCGCGCCTACAGCGGCCACGCCGAGATCCGCCAGTACATGGAGGATGTCGCCGCCCGCTTCGGGGTGCGGGACCGGTTCCGCTTCAACACCGAGGTCGCCCGCGCCGACTGGAACGCCGCCGCCGGCCTCTGGACCGTCACCCTCACCAGCGGCGAGACCCTCAGCGCGCCGGTCCTCGTCTCCGGCCTCGGCCAGCTGAACAGGCCGAGTTTCGCAAACATTCCCGGCCGCGAGACCTTCCAGGGCGACAGCTGGCACAGCGCCCGCTGGAACCACGGCGTCGACCTGGCCGGCAAGACCGTAGGCTGCATCGGGGCCGGGGCCAGCGCCATCCAGTACATCCCCGAACTGGTCAAGACAGCCGGCAAGGTCGTCGTCTTCCAGCGCACCCCCAACTACGTCGTCCCGCGCCTCGACAAGGCCACGAGCCCCGGCCAGCGGGCCCTGTTCGCGGCCTTCCCCGTCATCGACCGCGTCCTGCGCTGGGTGATCTGGAAGGCGATGGACATGCGCTTCCAGGCCTTCAAGCAGGGCACGAAGGCGGCCACCGACTTCCGCAAGGTGGCCATGGACTACCTGGAAGCGACCGTCGCCGATCCGGTCCTGCGGGCCAAGCTGACCCCGGACTATCCGATCGGCTGCAAGCGGGTTCTGGTGTCGGACGACTACTACCAGGCCATGGTCCAGCCCAACGTCGAACTGGTCACCGAGGACGTGAAGGCCATCACCCCGGCCGGCGTCCGCACAGGCGACGGCGCCGAGCACCCTTGCGACGTGCTGGTCTTCGGCACCGGCTTCGAGACCACGGACTTCCTCGCCCCGCTGGCCATCCACGGCGAGAACGGCCTGTCAATGGACGACGCCTGGAAGGACGGGGCGGAGGCCTACTACGGCGTCACCGTCGCCGGCTTTCCCAACCTCTTCCTGCTCTACGGCCCCAACACCAACCTCGGCCACAACAGCATCATCCTGATGATCGAGGCCCAGGTCGGCTACGTGGTCGAGGCGCTGAAGGCGTTGAAGGCGCGCGGCGCGAAAGCCCTGACCGTGAAGCCGGAGGCGCAGGCCCGCTTCAACACCCGGCTGCAGTCCGACCTGCAGGACACCGCCTGGGCCGGCGCCTGCTCCAGTTGGTACAAGACCGCCTCGGGCAAGATCACCAACAACTGGAGCGGCGACACCGCCACCTACATCAAGGCGATGCGTCAGCCCGTGCTCAGCGACTACGTGGTGAGGTAGCCCCACACTCCGATCGTCCTCGCGAATGCGGGGACCCATACGCTGGTCGAAGCAGTCAAACTGCCGGCCAAGCGGCCAACCTCGCATGGATGCCCGCATTCGCGAGCATGATCGGTGGCGTGGTTACCCACCCCCGATAAACGTCACGATCTCGATCCGATCCCCGTCCATCACCGGCGTGTCGGCATAGGTCGATCGCGGCACGATCTCAAGGTTTCGCTCCACCGCCACCTTCCGCGGATCCAGCTCAAGCGCCGCCACCAGGGCGGCCACCGTCGCCACCCCGTCAAATGTCTGTTCTTCGCCGTTCAGCTGGAACCGCACCTGCGTCACTCGTAAATTTTCCCGATCATCAGGAAGGTTGCCGCCATCTTCCAGGGATTGTCTGTCTCAAAGCTCTTCCACGCGCCGGTCCAGCGTTCGATGGCAAATAGATAGCCCGCGATGTCGTGATTTTCCCAGTCCCCGGGCTCCTGCGCGAGGCTTCCCTGCAGCCTGACAAGAAAGTCGAGAAAAGTCGCCTTGTCCGTAACGGCGTCGAGTTTCAGGTCAATCGCCATCAGGCTCCTCGTCCAATCGCATGCCTGCGCTTGTTACCCCGGCCTTGCGGCGATACAAGGCCCGTCTTGAATCGACGGCGGGGCCGGATGCCGAAACCGATCTTTGTTTTGAGCGGGCCCAATCTCAACCTGCTTGGGACGCGTGAACCCGAAATCTACGGACACGACACCCTGTCGGACATCCACGCCCGCTGCGCCGCGCGCGCCCAGGCGTTCGGACTGACCGTCGAGGCCCGCCAGTCCAACCATGAGGGCCAGCTGATCGACTGGGTGCAGGAAGCCCGCGAATCGGCCAGCGCCCTCGTCATCAACCCGGCCGGCTATGGTCACACTTCCGTGGCCCTGCTGGACGCGCTGAAGACTCTCGCTATTCCGGTGGTCGAGTGCCACCTGTCGAACCCTGCGGCGCGCGAGGCGTTTCGCAAGACGACCTATGTTTCGCTCGCGGCGACCGGCATCGTGTCCGGCTTCGGCGCGGCAAGTTACGAACTGGCGATCGAAGCCGCGGCCGTCCTTGTCGGCGCGGCTTCGATCGCCAGTTCGTAA
>SDZP01000369.1 GCA_004144935.1 Caulobacteraceae bacterium
AGCCTGGTCGGGTCGGCGCTGGCGCTTCGGTTGCTGGCGCTCAGGCTGTAGGCCGTTCCATTCCTCCCCAGAGGGGGAGCGACTGGCTCAAGCGCGCTTCATTGCTGCCCAGATCACCATTCCCCAGCCCGCCATGAAGGCCAGCCCGCCGATCGGGGTGATCGCCCCGAACCCGCGCGGCGCCCCGAAGGCCATGGCCACCAGCGAGCCGCTGAACACCAGCGCTCCAATCAGGAAGGCCGCGCTCGTCCCGCGCACGACGGGAAACCCGCCCCGCGCCAAGCCCGCCACCGCCAGCACTGCCAGCGCATGCACCGCCGCATACTGGCTTGCCGTCCTCAGCCACTCCACCGCCTTCGGATCGCTCATTCCGTGCGCCGCGAAGGCGCCGAACCCCACCGACAGCAGTCCGACCAGCGCCGCCAGCGCCACGTTCCAATTCCGCATCAATTGACCCTCCGTCACCGTTGCGTATCCCTGCCGTGCGCGTAACCTGAACGCCGATAAGACATCGCCCGCCAAGAGGCGAACACACCAATCTGAGGGAAGGAATACGCATGGCGCTGACTCGTGGCGACGACTATCCGATTCACCAGACGCCGGAGCCCATCGCCTACGGCGGCACCGACCGGAACTTCTACGACCGCTATTTCTTCAACGGCTATCACCCCAGCGAGGGCGAGGACTTCTTCGCCGTGGCCTTCGGCGTCTACCCCCATCTCAACGTCACCGACGGGGCCTTCGTGGTCGTCCGCAATGGCGTCGAGACCGCCCTGCATGTCAGCGGCCAGCTCGGCGACCGCATGGACATCGCCTGCGGTCCCCTGCGCATCGAGATCGTCGAGCCGCTGCACAAACTGAAGATCGTCGTCGACTCGGCCGAGCACCGCCTCAAGGCCGAGATCCTGTTCGAGAGCCGCTCCGGCCCCATCGAAGAGCCGCGCTTCATCCGCCGCAACGGCACCCGCGCCTTCATGGACTACACCCGCCTGACCCAGAACGGCCGCTACACCGGCTGGATCGAGCTGGACGGCGAGCGCCGCAGCGTCGACGGCTTCGTCGGCACCCGCGACCGCAGCTGGGGCATCCGCCCGGTCGGGGCCCGCGACAGCCAGGACATCATTCCGGCCCCCGCCCCGCAGTTCTACTGGATCTGGTCACCCTCCAGCTTCGAGGCCGGCTCCTTCTTCTTCCACTCCAACGAGGACGCCCTCGGCCGGGCCTGGAACACCCGCGCCGTCTGGGCGCCGGACCAGGCCCAGGAAGAGGACTTCGAACACCTCAACGGCCAGGTGCAGGTGAACTGGAAGTCCGGCACCCGCCATGCGACGGACGCCGTCGTCGAGCTGACCGACGACTGGGGCAAGCCGGCCGGCAAGGTCGAGTTCAAGCCGCTCTATAACTTCCAGATGATGGGCCTCGGCTACACCCATCCCAAATGGGGCCACGGCATGCTGCACGGGGCCCTGGCGGTCGAGCGCGAGGACATCGTGCTGGCCGACGCCGATCCGAAGCTGCCCTTCAACCTGCACGTCCAGGCGCTCAGCGAGGTGACCTACACCGACGCCGACGGCGCGGTCCGCAAGGGCAGGGGGGTGCTCGAGCAGCTGGTCATGGGCCCGCACAGGCCCTCCGGCTTCACCGACATTCTGGATATGGCGAAATGAGCCTGCAGGACCAACTGGAAGCCTACCTGACCCGCACCGGCGGCAAGCCGGCCCGGGTGCATGACCTCTACCGCATCCCCGGCGGGGCCAGCCGCGAGACCTACAAGTTCGACATCGAGGTCGACGGGGCCCGGCGCGGCATGATCCTGCGCCGCGACCCGACCGGCAGCCTGATCGACACCGACCGCCGCGTCGAATTCCTCGCCTTCCGCTCCTTCTTCGACAAGGGCCTGCCGGTGCCGGAAGCCCTGGCCCTGGAGGAGGAGGGCGCCGAGCTCGAACGGCCCTTCTTCATCATGGGCCGCATCGACGGCGGCAAGGCGCAGAGCCCCTTCACCCTGCCGCCCTACGGCGAGCATGCGGCGACCATCGGCGAGCAGTTCTTCAGCCACCTGGGGAAGATCGCCGCCGCCGACCCGGCCAGCCTGCCGATCAGCGAGGCGGCCCCGTCGCCGGCCCTGGACGCCTGCTGGTCCAAGGAGCTCGACTACTGGGAAGGCGTCATCGACGAGGATGAAGAGCATCCCCAGATGATCGTCCGCGCCGCCATCCGCCGCCTGCGCCGCAACCCGCCGCCGCCGGCCCAGAAGCTGAGCGTCGTCCACGGCGACTACCGCACCGGCAACTTCATGCACGACGGTAATGGCAAGATCATCGCCCTGCTCGACTGGGAAATGGCCCATATCGGCGACCCTCTGGAAGACCTCGGCTGGGCGATCGAGCCTCTGTGGTCCTACCGGGAGGCCGACCGGGTTTCCGGCATGGTGCCGCGCGAAAAGGCCATCGCCCTCTGGGAAGCGGCCAGCGGCCTGAGCGTCGATCCCGCCGCCTTCGCCTGGTGGGAGCTGTTCGCCTCGGTCAAGGGCGCCGCCATCTGGATCTCCTCGGCCAAGGAATACCGCGCCGGCGGCATGAAGGACCCGGTGCTGGGGCTTTCCGGCTGGTACACCGCCCGCCGCCAGGACGAGATCCTGGCCGGCGTCCTCGCCAAACTGGAGGGCCTGGCATGACCCCGACCGTTTCCGAACTGCTGCTCGGCAACTTCATCGCCCTGATGGAGCCGCCGCCGCCCGAGGCCCTGGGCGACTTCATGGCCGGCAAGGTGGCGGTCACCGGCATGATCGCCATGCTCGCCGCCCAGGAGGCCGAGCGCGGGGCCGAGGCCCGGCTGTGGGAAAACGCCGCCATCCGCGACCTGCTCACGCAGGGCGGGGCGGCGATCCCCGACGACGCGGCGACGGAGACGGATTTCTCCATCGGCGGGCTCGACCGCGTCAACGCCAGCCTGCGCCGGGCCCTGATCGCCCTGCACACGGCGGTGGAGGAGACGGGCGACCGCACCCTCGACCACGCCATCCTGCGCTTCTATGTGAAGAGCGCGGACATGCGCCGGCTCGACATGCCGCCGATGCCCGGGACCTGAACGCGACGGGAGCAGACATGCGGACGATCTTTGCGGCCCTTCTGGCGGCCGGCTGCCTGATCGGCGGCGCGGCCTCGGCCCAGGACCAGAAGGCCTTTCGGGACTGGATGGTCGTCTGCGACAACAGCCGCGAATGCGCCGCCTTCGGCTTCTCGCGCGAGCCGGGCGACGGCTATCTGAAGATCGAGCGCCAGGCCGGCCCCGGCGGCCGGCTCGAGGCCGGCCTCGTGGTCCAGGGCGCCGACGGCAAGCCGCAGCTCAAGGGCTGGAGGGTCCTGGCCGACGGCAAGCCGCTGTTCGACAGGGTTACCTTCGAGTCCGGCGACTGGGGCGCGGTCTGGG
>SDZP01000049.1 GCA_004144935.1 Caulobacteraceae bacterium
GTAGGGGCGGAAGGTGGGCGTGGCTATGGCCTCGGCCAGCTGCCTGCCCAGCGCCTCGTCCGGGCAGGCAAGCGTGACCGCCGTCGGCAGGCCGCGCGACACCTCGCCGGCGAAGCTGGGTCCCGACAGCACGGCCGGCGCGCAATCGGGCAGCGTCTCTTCCAGCACCTGGGTCATCAGCTTCAGCGAGCCCTGCTCGACGCCCTTGCTGCACAGCAGGACCGGCAGGCCGGGTCGGGCGTAGGGTGCGAACTCGCGCAGCGCCGAACGCAGGAACTGGGCCGGGGCGACGGCCAGCACCAGGTCGGCGCCCGCCAGGTCGGCCATGTCGGTGGTGGCGGCGATGGCGTCGTCGAGGGTCACGCCGGGCAGGAACATGGCGTTCTCGCGGGTCTCGCGGATCTGGCGCACGGCCTCGGCCTCGCGGATCTGCAGGCAGACGGTCAGACCCGCCCGCGCCGCCACCTGGGCCAGGGCGGTGCCCCAGGCCCCGCCGCCGATCACCGCCGCCCGTTTCATGCTGCTCATGACTTGGCGCCTTTGCGTCCGGGGATGTGCATGGGGTTGCTTGCAGCCGCCGCTTGGTCGAGGGGCCAGCGCGGCCTGGCGACGGCGTCCAGGCCATCGCTGAGGCCCAGCTGCAGCCGCTCGGCCCCGGCCAGGGCGATCATGGCGGCGTTGTCGGTGCAATAGGCCAGCGGCGGGGCGGTGAAGCTGAAGCCGTGCGCCTCCGCCGCGGCCTGCAAGCGGGCCCGGACATGCCGGTTGGCCGCCACCCCGCCGGCGACGACGAAGCGCAGGCCTGTCCCATGGCGCTCGCCATAGGCCTTCATCGCCCGCTCCGACCGTTCGGTCAGCTGGCGGGCGATGGCCTCCTGCACGCTGGCGGCGAGATCGCGTTGGTCCTCGGGGGCGGTGACCTTCTCGGCCATCCGCGCGGCCGCCGTCTTCAGCCCGGAGAAGGAGAAGTCGCAGTCGTCGCGGCCCAGCAGGGATCGGGGCAGCGGGAAGCGCCTGGCGTCGCCGCCCTCGGCCAGCTTTTCCAGCGCGGGACCGCCGGGATAGGGAAGGCCCATGGCCTTGGCGATCTTGTCGAACGCCTCGCCGGCCGCATCGTCGATGGTCGAGCCGAGGCGCTTGCAGGCGCCCACGCCCTCTACTGCCAAAAGTTGGCAGTGGCCGCCGCTGACCAGCAGCAGCAGGAAGGGATAGGGGATGTCCGCCCCCAGCCTGGCCGAGACCGCATGGCCCTCCAGGTGGTTCACCGCCACCAGCGGCAGGCTCCGCGCCAGCGCCACCGCTTTGCCGAACGACAGGCCGACCATCACCCCGCCGACGAGGCCCGGTCCGGCCGTGGCCGCGACGCCGCTGAGCTGGCCGTAGGTGACCCCCGCCTCGGCCATGGCCCGGCCGGCGATGCCGTCGATGCTCTCGACATGGGCCCGGGCGGCGATCTCCGGCACCACGCCGCCGAACGGGGCGTGCTCGGCGATCTGGCTGGCGATCACCGAGGACAGCACCGTGGCGCGGCCGTCGGCCTCCAGCCGCACCACCGAGGCGGCGGTTTCGTCACAGCTGGTTTCGAGGCCAAGGACAGTCTGCGGGATCATACGGATTTGCGGTTCCGGGGCGGCTCCTGTAGCAGCCCATTGTCATTCGTTGGCGCGTGGCGGTCGGCCACGCGCTTGTTGAACGCCCGAGGTAGCCCTCCCGTCATGTCGCCGCAACCTGTCGTCCGGATCGGCACCCGCGCCTCCAAGCTGGCGCTCGCGCAATCGCGCATGATGCAGCTGCGCATCGCCACCGCCCTTGGCGCCCCCGATCGCACCGACGAGGTCGCGCCGCTGGTCCGGATCACCACCACCGGCGACCGCATCCAGGATCGCCGGCTGCTGGAGGTCGGCGGCAAGGCGCTGTTCACCAAGGAGATCGAGGAGGCCCTGCTCGACGGCCGCATCGACGCCGCCGTCCATTCGATGAAGGACGTGCCGGCCGAGATGCCGCCCGGTCTCGCCATCGCCGCCATTCCCGAGCGCGAGGATCCGCGCGACGCCTTCATCAGCGACGAGTGGGAGACGCTTGAAGACCTGCCTCGGGGCGCCCGCCTCGGCACCGCCTCCCTGCGCCGCGCCGCCCAGTGCCTGGCTGCCCGGCCGGACCTGGAGATCGTCATGCTGCGTGGCAATGTCGACACCCGGCTGGCCAAGCTGGCCCGCGGCGAGGCCGACGCCATCCTGCTGGCCGCCTCCGGGCTCAATCGCCTGGGCCTCGGCAGCGTGGTGAAGAGCTTCCTCGACCCTGTCGTCAACCCGCCGGCTCCCGGCCAGGGCGCCCTGGCCATCCAGACGCGGATCGAGGACATCCACGCCGACTGGCTGACGGCCGTCTGCGACCTGGACACGGTGATCACCGTCGCCGCCGAGCGGGGCGCCCTGGCCGCCCTGGAGGGCAGCTGCCGCACCGCGATCGGGGCCCACGCCCTGCTGAAGGACCGCCACCTGACCCTGATCGTCGAGGCCCTGACCCCCGACGGCCGGCAGCGGTTCCGCCGCGAAGGCGGCGTCATGCTGCCCGACGAGGGCGCCGAGGCCGCCGCCAGGGCCTTGGGGGCCGAGCTCGGCGATGCCGTGAGGCTGGAAGGCGGCGACGCCATCGTGCTGCACGAATAGGCGACGGCGCGAGGTCTTCCTTCTCCCTCTTGGGGGAGAAAGGACTCACCTTAAGGATTGATCGCGCGTCCCGTACCCGCCAGCTTGCCCTCGTGACCAATCCATCCCGCCTCGTCTGGATAAACCGCGCTCAACCCGGCGCCGCCGCGACGGCGAACCGGGTCGAGGCCAAGGGCTGGACCGCCTTGGTCGCGCCGCTGCTGGAAGCGCGAACCCTCCCAAACCCCACGCTCGACCTGACCGGCATTGCCGCCCTCGCCTTCTCCAGCGCCCAGGGTGTCCGCGCCTTCGCCGCCCTGACGGACGCCCGACTGCCGGCCTTCACGGTCGGCGACGCCACCGCGGAGGCGGCCCGCGCCGCTGGTTTCACCTCGGTGCAGTCCGCCGACGGCGATGTCCTGGCCCTCGCCGAGCTCATCGCCAGCGCCCGCCCTGGCCCGATCCTGCATGCCGGAGCCCTGCAGCCGGCCGGCGATCTGGTCGGCGACCTTACCGCCCGAGGCCTCAAGGCCCGCACGGTCGCCCTGTACGAGACCCGTTCGATCGAGCCGACCGAGGCCCTATCCCGCCTTCCCGACGTCACCGCCGTCCTGGTCCATTCCCCCAAGGCCGCCGCCCTGCTCGCCGCGCTACTGACCGCCCGTTCGGCCCCGCACCTGCGACTGCTCACCCTCTCCGAAGCCGTCGCCGCCCCGCTGCGCGCCCTGGAAAATCCAAAGATCAGCGTCGCCCCGTTCCCCAACGAGGCTTCCCTGCTTAATCTGCTCTGAAAGCCGCCAAGGCCCGCCGGAACGATTCGCCCCGATGACCGCGCCCGACACCGACGACATCACCCCGCCCCGTGACCCGGCCGCCTTCGCCAGGCCGCGCGGCCGGGGCATCGGCATCGCCGCCGTCGCCGCCCTGTGCGTGGTCTGCGTGGCCCTCGGCTTCGCCGGTTCGCAGATCGCCCAGCGCCTCGGCGCCAGGGACCCGGCCGCTCCGCAGATCGATCCGGCGCCTCAGGCTCTCGACCGCCCTGCCCGTCCGGCCGGCCCGCCTCCGCCTCTGGCCGGGGCGCCCTCGGCTGCGCCTGTCGTCGCCTCGGGGTACGGCGATCTGGAGGCCCGCCTCGCCAACGTCGAGGCCAGCCAGCAGCGGACCCTGTCGGCGGCCGGCGCCGCCCTGGCCGCCACCGGGCTGGCCGAGGCCGCCCAGACCTCGCGGCCCTTCGAAAGCGAACTGGCGGCCCTCGAGCGCCTGCTGCCGCTGTCGCCCGACGCCCGCGCCCTGCGGCCGATGGCCGAGACCGGCGTGCCCAGCCGGGCCGCCCTGTCCGCCGAGTTCGGCGCTATCGCCGCCCGCGCCTCGACGGCCGCCCGCCAGCCGGGTGAAGGGGCGGGCATCGTCGACCGCATCCTGCATGCCCTGTCGGCGGTGGTCAGCATCCGCCGGGTCGGCGAAACCAGCGGCGGGGCGCCCGACGCCATTCTCGCCCGGGCCGAGCGGCAGACGGCCGAGGGCGACCTGGTCGGCGCCCTGGCCACCCTGCGCACCCTGCCCGCCGGCGCCGCCGCGGCGACGGCTGAATGGCGGGGCCGCGCCCAGCAGCGGGTCGCCCTCGACCAGCACCTGGCCAACATCCGCACCCAGGCCCTTTCGGACCTGACCCGGGCCGAGCAGACAAGGGCCGATCCGGCCCCGGTCGGAGACGTCCAGCCGTGATCCGCACCGCCATCGTCGTCTTCATCCTGGCCGCCGCCGCCGTGGCGCTGATGGCGCTCACCCGCGAGGCCGGCGAGGCGCAGCTGACCTGGCTGGGCTGGCAGGTGCGAATGACCGCCGCCACCGCCGTGCTGCTGGTCATCTTCACCGCCCTGGGCGCCACCCTGCTCTGGCGGCTGGCCATCTGGCTGCTGGAGATCCCCCGCCGTGCCGAGCTGGCCCGCATCGAACGGCGCCGCAAGGAAGCCGGCGAGGCCCTGGCCCGGGGTTTCCTGGCCGCCGCCGCCGGCGATGGCGGCGAGGCACGCCGCCTGGCCCTCAAGGCCGGCGAACTGGCCGACGACAGCCCCGCCCTGGTCCGCATCCTCACCGCCCAGGCGGCGGAGGCGGCCGGCGACGGCCCCGCCGCCAAGGCCGCCTACGGGGCCATGGTCGCCTTCCCCGAGATGCGGCTGGCCGGCCACAAGGGCCTGATGACCACCGCCTTGGCCGAGGGCGACAAGACCGGCGCCCTGCGCCACGCCGAGGCCGCCTACGGCCTGGCCCGCACCGCGCGCTGGGCCTGGCGCGCCGTGCTCGAGGCCCGTCTGGAGGCCGGGGACTGGGCGGGAGCCCTGGAGCTCGTCAAGAGCGCCCTGGAGCGCAAGATCGTCTCGCCCATCGTCGCCGACCGCGCCCGGGCCGCCCTGCTGGCCGCCTCGGCCGCCAGCCTCGAGGGCGGCGACGAGCGCGCCCGCCGCCAGGCATCCGACTACGCCGCCCAGTCGGCCAAGCTGGCCCCCGACTTCGCCCCGGGCGCGGTGATGGCGGCCCGGCTGAGCGGCGAGACCCGCGCCGCCCGGGCCACCGGCTTCATCGAGGCCGCCTGGAAACAGAAGCCGCACCCGGCCCTGTGGCTGGCCTATCGCGACCTGAAGACCACCGAGACGCCGCGCGAGCGGGCCCGGCGGCTGGCGGCGCTGGCGGCGCTGAACCCGGCCGATCGCGAGAGCCGCATCCTTATGGTCGAGCAGGCGCTGATCGCCGGCGAGATCGGCGCCGCCCGCGCCGCCGCCGCCGAGCTTGAGGCCGAGCCCCTGACCGCCCGCCTGGCCGGCCTGCTGGCCCGCGCCGCCAATGCGGCGGGCGCCGTCGACGAGGCCCGGGCCTGGATGGCGCGCGGCGCCGCCGCCCCTCCGGAAGCCGACTGGTCCGACCTCGACCCCGAGGGCCAGGCCTTCGCCTACGAGCCCGGCGACTGGGCCCGGCTGGTCTCGACCTACGCCGAGACCGGCGAACTGATCCACCCGCGCCTGGAGCGGCGGGAGCGGGCGATGAGCGACCTGCCCGAGCTGCCGGTCTCCTATGTCGAGAGCGCCCCCTTTCTGGCCGCCGCCGGCGCCACGGCCCTGCCGATCCCCGACGACCCCGGCATCGACGGCGTCTACGAGGGCGTTCCGGACGAGTCGCCGCCCTCCGACCCGACGCCCAAACTGCCTGCCAAAACACCTATGGGACGCCGCCGCTTGGCAAGCGCCCCGCGCCCGGCTAAATAGCGCCCCTCCAGAAGACAGACCCGTCTGTCCGGCCGCTTTAGCTCAGCTGGTAGAGCACCTCATTCGTAATGAGGGGGTCACAGGTTCGAGTCCTGTAAGCGGCACCACTCCTTAAATTAGGAAGTGACGAAGAGACCGGCTGAAAGGCCGGAACCTAGGACCTTGCGTGGGTCCCAGCTGGGTGTGGTCCTCAGAAGGGGATGGGAAGTGGAAGCTCAGCAGGGCCTGACGTGACTCCATGCGGACGCTGAAATGGCATTCTTCCTAACGCGGGGGCCGAATCCTGTCGCACATGTCGGAACTCGGCTCACCACGAATGCTGGGTGGCACACCGCGATACAATGCATAGTTGACTTGTTTTCCCGGAGTGGCGACCACTACCTTCACCATGGCAGATGAACCGCATGAACCGCTTCGGCACGTTACCCAACTCCGACAAATCCTTTCGGCGGATAAGCTCTCTATTGGATTCTTCCTTGGTGCTGGATGCCCATGCGCTGTCCGCGTCAAGGACCCAAAGAGTGGTGCCGACGGACCGCTAATCCCGGATATTCGGGGGCTCACCGCCGCCGTCAACAAAGAGATGACGGAGTCGAAAGACCACTCGGCTGCCTACGAGAAGCTCATCAAGGCAATTGAGGACGATGGCGATCCTGCGCCCACGGTAGAGGGAATGCTCAATCGAATCCGCGCGCTGCGCGACGTCGCCGGGAAGTCGCTCGTCCGCGACATGTCTTTTGATGAGCTTGATAGGCTTGACCGAGAAATATGTTCCCAAGTCCGAAACGTCGTGACCTGCGACCTGCCAACCGAAGCCAATCCCTATCACTCAATGGCGAGCTTCATACGAACTCACCGCTACCCGTTCTCAGAGATATTCACGACGAACTATGATGTCCTGATCGAGCAGGCGCTGGAGCGCCAGCAGGTCCCGTATTTCGATGGTTTTGTCGGGTCGTCGCGGCCGTTCTTTGATCAACGAGCAATCGAGGATGGTGAAATCCCCAAGAGGTGGTCCAGGCTTTGGAAGCTACATGGCTCGATCAATTGGCGGTACAACAAGACATCAAAGGCCGTGGTTCGCAGTGAGCGCGAGGCCGATGGCGATGAGCTACTGATCCACCCGTCTCATATGAAGTACGACGAGAGTCGGCGGATGCCGTATTTCGTCATGATCGACCGATTGAGGTCATTTATCCGGCACAAGGAACGCCCTGTCGCGCTTATCATTCTGGGCTATTCGTTCGGTGATCAACACCTCAACGAGGCCATTGTAGAAAGCCTGAAAGCTAACGCTTCATCGGCCTGCTTCGCGCTTCAATATGGCGATCTGACCCAGTACCCCGATGGCGTGAGGCTGGCTAAGGACAACGCAAACCTCTCTTTGCTGGCTCATGACGGAGCAGTCGTTCGGCGGCGACAAGGTCCATGGGTTGCGAACCCAGCGACCGATCTCTCCAAGCTAACTGCGACTTTTCAGAAGTGCCCTC
Source organism: Caulobacteraceae bacterium (assembly GCA_004144935.1). GTDB lineage: Bacteria > Pseudomonadota > Alphaproteobacteria > Caulobacterales > Caulobacteraceae > Caulobacter. Next base: position 7,399 of record SDZP01000049.1, read on the forward strand.
CCGCTGCAGCTAGCGCAGCGCTACCTGCCACCGATCCTGCGGATACGCCCCAGCCCTGCAACTTCCTGGGCGGCGACTTCAAGCGGTTCGGCGATTTTCTCGACGAGCTATCTGCCTACGATGCGCTGGGAACTGGGCAAACATAATGAACGCCGATCCCACCCTGCTTGGCACTGTTGAAGACGTTAGCGGTGCCTCCATCCGTATCAAGCTCGGGCAGGGTACCGTCTCGGGGCTCAGTTTCATTGAGGGCCAGAGCTATCGGATTGGACAGGTGGGAGGGTTTATTCGAATTCCGCTTGGGTTCGTGAATCTCTACGGCGTGATCTCGCAAGTGGGAGCAAGCGCAGTACCTGAGCGCCTGGCCGAGATCGAACAACACGGCAATCGCTGGATGACAGTTCAATTGGTCGGCGAAGGGCACCCCGCCACTGGGTTCGACCGAGGCATCTCCCAGTTTCCCACCGTGGGCGACGCTGCCCACCTAGTGACCGAGCACGATCTCCGGACCATCTATGGTCGCCCCCAAGATCCCCGCTTTGTTCAGGTGGGGCGCCTTGCCAGCACGAGTTCGATTCCGGCTCTTGTAGAGATCGACAAGCTCGTGACCAGGCACAGCGCCGTAGTCGGTACGACAGGGTCCGGCAAATCGACGACGGTTGCGGGCATTCTTACGGCCCTGTCGGAGAGCAGCCTCTATCCTTCGGCACGGATTCTCGTGATCGACATTCATGGTGAGTACGGCAGAGCCCTGTCAGATCGTGCGGCCGTCTTTCGGATCAATCCCGATAAATCCCGTGGTGAGCGGGCGCTCCATATTCCCTACTGGGCCATGACGCTGGATGAGTTGCTGCCCGTTACTTTGGGCGGCATTGAAAATATCGGAGATCGTGGGTTCGTGATCGATCGCATCACTGAACTCAAGACGCGCGCTCTCAAGCAGTGGCCGCGTGCAGGCGTGACTATCGATGACATGAGCGTCGATAGTCCCGTTCCTTTCAGCATCCATCAGCTGTGGTTCGATTTGCACTGCGAGATGCGCGCGACCCATTTCGAGCGACCAGGCGCGCCTCAATCCCGCCAAACCTGGGCGATGGAAAAGGACGGAACCGGCAAGGCGATCCAAGCCGGCGACGTAATGAAGGCGATTGCACCGCGCTTTTCGCCGCCAAAGGACAACAAAGGCGATGACGAAAAGATCAGGCTCAGCCGTTCGAACTTAGGGATCAGCCGCAACGCCGACGCGCTCGGATCAAAGCTGCGGGATACTCGTTTCGACTTTCTGCTGCGTCCCGGTCCCTATCTCCCAAATGAAGAGGGCAAGACGGAGAGGGACCTCGACGATCTCCTGTCCGAATGGCTTGGCGACATTCGACCAATTTCCATTCTTGATCTCTCAGGCATCCCGCCAGCGATTCAGTCCGAGGTCGTCGGGTCGGTCCTGAGACTTGTCTACGACGCACTATTTTGGGCGCGAAACCTCCCAGAGGGCGGCCGGGAACGGCCCATTCTGATTGTCCTTGAGGAGGCTCACGCCTATTTGGACGAAAAGCAAATTGCTTCAGTAGCCGTTCGCAAGATAGCGAAGGAAGGCCGAAAATACGGTATTGGGATGATGCTGGTCAGCCAGCGGCCAGCAGAAATCGATCAGACAATCCTGTCGCAATGCGGGACGATTTTCGCGATGCGGCTCAGCAATTCCGTCGATCGAAGCCATATCAAGGGCGCTGCTAGCGACAACCTCGATGGTCTGTTCGCTATGCTTCCGGTGCTCCGCACGGGCGAAGCAATTATCGTGGGTGAGGCCGTGAACCTCCCAATACGTACCTTGATAGATCGGCCGAGCTCGCGCCGACGGCCAGACAGCACCGACCCCAAGGTCGTTGTGCCTGGATCGGAAGAAGATGGCTACGAAAGCCCCGGCGGGTGGAATCAACCGCGCGACCCTTCGGACTACGCCGAGGCGGTCGAGCTTTGGCGGCGGCAAGACCCACGATCTCGCCGAGTCCTGCAGGAAGTCGAGCAGACCGGTGACGTCGCAGCGAAAGAGGGAGAGCCTAAATGAGACGCCAGCCAGTAGCATCATCCAATATCGCTGAGATCGGGTACGACGAAGGGGAGCGAACCCTCGAAGTTCTCTTTCTGAATGGAAGCATCTACCAGTATTTTGAAGTTCCAGTTCAGATATTCACTGAGTTGATGCAGGCCACATCAGTCGGCCAGTATCTGAACGCGAACATAAAGGGACAATTCCGCTACGCGCGAGTCTGAGCGCCGGGGTGGGCATACTTCACGCGGCCGAGTTTTAAGGGGTGACCATGCCAACTAATATCACCGCGTCTCTCCTTTATGACCTTGTTCAATGCCCGAAGCGCGTTGAACTGGACCTGTTCGGCAAGGACACTGATCGCGACGAGGTCAGCCCTTTCGTCGCCATGCTTTGGCAGCGGGGCACGCTGTATGAACACGATGTGATGAAGGGCGGAGGGCTTGAGGCCCTCGACCTCTCGCAGATGGACAGCATCGATCAGGAGCGCTTGACACTTGAGGCGATGCGCCGGGGCGAACCGCTGATCTACAGTGGGCGGATCAGCGCCAACGATCTTCTCGGCGTTCCCGACCTCCTGCGCCGCGAGGGCACTGGTTATGTGCCAATGGACATCAAGTCTGGCCGGGGAGAGGAGGGCGGCAGCGACGACGAGGACGGCAAGCCTAAGCTCCACTATGCCGTCCAATTGGCGCTCTACGTTGACGTACTGGAGCGGCTAGGAATGTCGGCCGGTCGTCGAGGGTTGATCCTCGATTCGCGCGGCCATGAGGTCACTTACGACCTGGCTGCCGCGCGAGGTAGCCGCAAAGCCGAGTCTCTCTGGGACGAGTACCAAGCCATTCTCGCTACTGCTCGATCCATTGCGGACCGGACATTTGTTCCAAAGGGAGCGCTCGCGAGCTCCTGCAAACTTTGCCATTGGTACACCGCATGCACGAAGACCTTGCGGGCGGAGGATGATCTAACTCTCATTCCGGTTCTGGGGCGCGCTATTCGTGACGCGATGGAGCCCACCTTACCAACCGTGGCTGCACTAGCTGCCTGCAATCCCGATGCGCTTATTACGAACGGGAAGACCCCATTCAAGGGGGTCGGTGAAGATCGCCTCAGAACATTTCATGCCCGAGCAATTCTACTTAAGGATCCGAACGCCAAACCGTACCTGAAGGCACCGGTCAGCCTTCCGGTTTCCGAGGTCGAGTATTTTTTCGACATTGAGGTCGATCCGCTCCGCGACTTCACCTACCTTCATGGCATTGTGGAGCGGCGTGGTGGAGACACCGCCAATGAGCGCTTCATCTCGTTCTTCACTGATGATGAAACGCCCAAGGCGGAGCGTGATGCCTTCGCTGGTGCCGTTGCGCACCTGACTGGAGTCCCCACGGCGACGATTTGGTACTACTCAAAATATGAGCGGACGCTCTATCGCAAATTGCAGGTCCGCTATCCGGATGTTTGCAGCGCCGAGGCAATCGAAGCGTTGTTCGACCCCGCGCGCGCGGTGGACCTCTACAACGACGTGGTAACAAAGGCGACCGAGTGGCCGACGAACGACCAATCGATCAAGACGCTTGCCAAGTACCTTGGCTTTTCTTGGCGCGATACCAATCCATCGGGAGCGGCGTCGATCGAATGGTTTGACCAGTGGGTCCGCACCCGCGACCCCGCCGTTCGTGCACGAATTCTCGACTATAACGAGGATGACTGTAAGGCGACGCGGGTTTTGCTCGACGGCATACGGTCGCTTGGGAGCTAGGAAGAGTTTCAGCGGCTCTCTAGATCGATAAACTCTCTGAGCAGAGCCGGCGGGTCCTGGCCAAGGGCTTCAGCGATCTGACAGAACTCGACCACGTCAACACGTCGCTCGCCTCTCTCCACTTTCGAGACGAAGCTCTGATGGCGGTCCAGGCGGGCGGCAAGCTCGACCTGAGTGATGCCGGCGGCCTTCCGAGCCGCGACAAGGAATCGAATGAATTCCTGGTGCCGCTGCGTGAAGACCGACGATGGCACTGAGCGCCCCTGCAAGGTGAGGCGCTTCCGTTAAATCCGAACTTGGGATATCCCAGAACGGGTTATCTGGTGGGCGGGGCATTCTCGACGCAGTACCAAATGGCTCCCGGACGATCCTATGGATTGCGGGGAGCCCAAAAGCCCGGCCGCGTGCCGTGCGGAGATTTCGCCATCTTATATGATGCGCGACAAAGCAGTGCATCTCAGAGCAACTAGGACAATCAAAAGGAGATGCCCATGCATCGCAACACAGTCAGATTTATACTCGTCGGAATCGCCGTTTTTTATGCGGTAGTTGGTGGGCTTTGGGCGACGAACTATTTTCCGCTACAGAATGCACTTCGACAGACTGAGATCCAAAAGAAGTTGATGCGTAAAACCCCCCCAAGCGAATGGGCCACCAACGCGGAGCTCACTAAATCTAGTGATATATGGACTGACTACGTTATGTCACACCCGTCATTTTCTGAGACTAGGGCGACGATTAGTCTGTATCAGTCGATTCTACTTTGGGGGACCATTTCTCTTGGGGTTGGGGCGTCTGTTGTTTTCCTGACTCGAGGAAAGCGTGTCGACTAACTGCCCGCTGCACGCTGATCAACCGGAGGCGAAGCGGTGAAAAAGCCGACCGAGTAACCGGGTCAGCTGCTCGCCAAACAGCCCTCGCGACCGAACACCAATCCATTCCGAGCCCTCGTGACGTCCGTCGCGGGGGCTTTTTCTTTGTCCAGTGAGGACCCCACCCATGCTCTCAATCACCGACCGCGATGCCGTTACGGCCGCCCTTACCGACCACCAGCTAGACCCTACCCTGCGTGCCCTGATCGGCCTGCGCGTCTGGCAGGTGGACACCGATCGCCAGCAGCCGCTTGGCGAGACCCTCCAGATCGTCGTTGTCCAACCCGGCGACCCACCAGAGGTCATCCATGAGGCCGTCGGCTTCCCAATCACGTGGGACCAGGCCGAGCAGCCGGGGTTCGAGTGGATGAACGACCACGGCTCATGGTTCGAGCTCGCCTACGTCCTGACCGACGACTTCGGGATGCTGGTGTTCGTCGCGGACCACCCGGACACCAACTTCGTCCTGCGCTTCAACTGCCTCGGCTTTGCAAACCGTCCGGCGGCCACGGAAATCTAGGCGAGGCCTGATCTCAGCCAACGCCGCCTAGCGGCCAAACACAGCACCCATCCCGAGCCTCCTCGACACCGTCGCGGGGGCCTTTTTCATGTCTGAAAGGAACACACCGTGCTTTCACTTACCGACCGCGCCGCCCTGTTGGAGGCGCTGAACGATCCTCATCTTGACCGCGATCTGAAGGCGTTGATCGGCCTTCGCGCTGATCACCAGCGGCCCCTGAGCCAAGACGTCGGGTACTTCGTCGTCCAGGGTGGAGACACCCCTGAAGTCATCAACGAGGCGCTCGGCTTTGCCATCACAGGCGACCACGCCGAGGAACCTAGCTTCACTTGGATCAAGCACCACGGCCAATGGTTCGAGCTCGCCTATGAACGCAGCTGCGGTCCGACCCGCATCTTCGTCGAGAACGGGGCCGGCACCGAACTGGAGCTTCACCTCCTGTGCCTGTCGCACTTCTGGCCTGAGCGCGAAGGGGGCGACCGATGAACAAGGTCGTCATCCTCATCGGGCTGTGCGTCGTGTGCGCGATCTTCAAATCAGCGGTCGCGCTGGTGGCCATGGCACTGATCCTCGCCATGTTGGTGTCGTTCATCAGCCGACCACGTGAAACGCTGCTGTACATGGGCACCCTCGCGATTATCGGCCTCGCAAACTCCCGCCCCCTCGCCTGCATCATCACCTTGGGGGTTCTCGGAGCTATGGGAGTGGTCGGAGCCGTGCTCGGCCTCAAGCCATCCCCGCGGGAGCCGCTCCGTCTGACCGACGGTCGTGAACACCACTCAAAATAGCAAAGGTCCGAGGGTGGTCAGTTAAATGCCTTTCAAGCCGGCCACTCCGGACCTCCTGCCAAAGTGCCTTCAGTAGGGAATCTGATGCTCCTTTGCTGAAAGCACGTTAGATCCTAGCGTGTTATTTTGAATGCTAAAGGACGTTAGCTTTGGCGCGCAGAAAAGCGCCCCATTTGCTTGTTGACACCCCCGTCTCCGGCTCGATATGGCCGGCGTCAGAGGGAGCCTTCGTTTGCAGGCGCTCTCCAAATTCAAGGCCAAGTGGCCAGTCAGCTCCGCAAACGGGAGCTGCGAACTCTGCTGCAAGCGCAGCCTCCAACCACCCCCCAATGCTGAGGTTACAAATGGAATCCGACTCTAGTTCCGCCATCAATGACGACCCACCCAAGCCGGCGGGCGTGAAGAACCCGCTCGAAAAATATAGCCTCTTAGGACGGGCCGACGAGATCGAAGCCGGCGCAGCAAGCACCAAACCCCTGCTGGGTGACGCCATAATGCAGGGGCAGGCGACGATGATTTACGCCGAGCCAAACACCGGCAAGACGCTGATCACTCTCAATCTTTGTCTGCAGGCGATCGAGGCCAAGCGCATCGACGCGGCCAACCTTTACTACATCAACGCCGATGACAGCAGCGAGGGGCTCGCCTGCAAACTGCGCCTCATGCAGGACGTCGGCGCGCATATGCTCGCGCCCGGCTTCAACGGATTTCGGTCCTACGATCTGATCCAGCTTTTAGTTCAAGCTGTCGATGGCGGTTCAGCGAGGGGGACGTGTGTCGTCGTCGATACGTTGAAGAAGTTCACCGACCTCATGGACAAGAAGCGCTCCAGTGCCTTTGCCGAAGTCTGTCGCCAGTACGTTATGGCCGGCGGCACAATCGTCGCCTTGGGACATACGGCGAAGAACCCTAACGCCGACGGCACGCCCCGGTACCAAGGCACCACCGACATCCTCGAAGACTTCGACGCCATCTACGTTGCCCAACCCCTCACTTCCAAAGGCAACGCGACCCAGAAGGTCGTCAAGCTGACCCGGAAGAAATGTCGCGCAGATAGTCCTGAGGCGGTCGCCTACGCCTACGACGCGGTCCCTGGTGAGAGCTACGAGGCGAAGTTGGCTTCGGTCCGGCCCGTCGATCCTGATGACCTGTACGATTACGCAGCCGAAGGCGATCAGGTCGGTGAAGGTGAAATTCTCGGCGCGCTTGTGCAGTTGATCGAGGCGGGAAGTACATCAGGCAAAATGGCGCTCGCACGGGCAGCGGCAGGGGCTTGTGGGGTGTCCCATCGGAGGGCGGTGGAGGCTCTCGACCGTATGACGGGAAACACCCCCAACGATCACCTGTGGGCCTTCGAAAAGGGGCCACGGGGCGTTCGGAACTATCGGCTTATAGATCAGACCACAGGGGGCGTTTAGAGCGCCTTTTG
>SDZP01000370.1 GCA_004144935.1 Caulobacteraceae bacterium
AGTCCCCCATGCCCCACGACGACGCCCCCGCCGGCATTCGCCACGATCCCAGGATCTCCCGCCGCGGCTTCGGCCTCGCCTCCCTCGCCGTCGGCTCGGCCGCCGCCGCGCCGGCCCTGGCCCTGACCGAAAAGCACGTCATGGAGATGGACGTCAGCGTCCCGACACCGGACGGCGTCTGCGACGCGGCCTTCTTCCACGGCAAGAAGGCCGCCCCCGGCGTGGTGATGATCCCCGACGTGGTCGGCCTGCGCCCAGCCTTCCGCCGCATGGGCCAGCGCCTGGCCGCGTCCGGCTACAGCGTGCTGGTCATCAACCCCTACTACCGCGACGCCAAGGCCCCGGTCGTGCCGGACACCTTCGACTTCGCCAAGCCGGAGGACCGCGCCCTGGTCTTCGGCCTGCGGGCGAAGATGACCAACCAGACCATCGACACCGACACCGCCGCCTTCGTCGACTGGCTGGACAAGAACCCCCACGTGTCGAAGGCGAAGGTCGGCTTCACCGGCTACTGCATGGGCGGCGCCATCGTCGTGCGCGCCGCAGCCATTCGTCCGGCCCGGGTCGGGGCCGGCGCCAGCTGGCACGGCGGCGGCCTGACGACGACCGCGCCCGACAGCCCCCATCTGCTGGCCCCGAAGATCAAGGCCGAGATGGTGTTTGGGGTGGCCCAGGACGACGACGCCAAGCAGCCCGAGAGCAAGACCATCCTGAAGAAGGCGATGGACGACGCCGGCGTGAAGTCCACCGTCGAGGTCTACAAGGCCAACCACGGCTGGTGCGTCCCGGGCTCGGCCGCCTACAACGAGCCGGAAGCCGAACGGGCCTGGGCGCAGCTTCTGGCGCTTTACAAGCGGGCGCTGGTTTAGGCGGCGAAGTGTTCCTCTCCCTCCGGAGGAGGAACCGCGCTACCCCAGCACCATCTGCGTCTGAGTCACCAGCCCGACCAGCTTGCCGTTCTCCCCTTCGATCCGCGTCTGCCAGACGCTGGTCCGCCCGCCGATGTGCACGGGTGTCGACGTTCCCGTGACCGTCGTCCCCACCTTGGCCGCGCCCAGGAAGTTGGTCTTGCTCTCGATCGTCGTGGTGTGCTGACCCGGGGCCAGGTTGAGAAACGCCCCGACCGCGCCCAGGCTGTCGGCGAAAGCCATCACCGCCCCGCCATGCAGGATGCCGCCCGCCGTGCAGAGGTCGTCGCGGACCAGCAGCCTGCCGACCACCCGGTCCTTGCCGGCCTCGACAAACTCAACGCCCATCAGCTTGGCGAACGGCAGGGCGGCGTTGTCGAAGGTCATGGCGGAGCTCCTTGAGCCGGCAGAATGCCAGCGCGCCGGCCGCTGCGCCATGACCCGCGAGGTAGGCTACTTCTCGCTGTCGAGGTGGGCCATCAGCGCGGTCGGATAACGGTCGCCCTGCGCGGCGCCCTTGGGGATTGCCGCCTCGATGGCCGCCAGGTCGTCGGCCGTCAGGGTGACGCCCAGCGACCCCAAGGCCTCCGTCAGCCGCTCACGCTTGCGGGCGCCGACCAGCGGGATGATGTCCTGCCCTTGCGCCGCCACCCAGGCGATAGCCAGCTGCGCCGTGGTCACGCCCTTGTCGTCGGCCAGCCTGCCAAGCGTCTCGGCGATGCCGAGGTTGTGGTCGAGGTTCTCGCCGACGAAGCGCGGGCTGAAGGCGCGCAGGTCGCGCCCGGCCGCCGTGCGGTCCTTGCTCCAGTGGCCGCTGATCAGGCCCCGAGCCAGCACGCCGTAGGCGGTGACACCGATGCCCAGCTCGCGGCAGGCCGGCAGGATGGCCGCCTCGATGCCGCGGCTGATCACCGAATACTCGATCTGCAGGTCGCTGATGGCGTGGGTGGCGGCCGCCTTGCGGATGGTGTCGACGCCGACTTCCGACAGGCCGATATGGCGCACGTAGCCCGCCTTCACCATCTCGCCGATCGCGCCGATGGTGTCTTCGATCGGCACGTTCGGATCCAGCCGGGAGGGACGATAGACGTCGAGGTAGTCGACCTGCAGCCGTCGCAGCGACATGGTGAGGTAGTTCTTCATCGCGTCGGGCCGGCTGTCATAGCCGACGAACTGGCCGTCCGGACCGCGCAGGGCGCCGAACTTGACGCTGAGCTCATAGCGGTCGCGCGACACATCCTTCAGCGCCTCGGCCAGCAGCATCTCGTTGTGGCCGCTGCCGTAGAAATCGCCGGTGTCGATCAGGGTGACGCCGGCGTCGAGCGCCGCATGGACGGTGGCGAGGCTCTCGGACCGGTCGCTGGGACCGTACATGTCGCTCATGCCCATGGCGCCGAGGCCGAGGGCGGAAACGGTGGGGCCGGTACGGCCGAGTTGGCGGGTCTGCATGGCAAGCTCCTGAAAGGTCGAAGCGTCTTATGCGCCCCGCCCCGCTGTGCGATAATCCCCCAACATCGCCACGGCCTGTACGGAATTTCGCACAATGATCGATCTTGCGGATCTCGACGCCTTCACCGCCGTGGCCCGCGCCCGCGGCTTCCGCACCGCCGCCGTCGGCCGCCAGGTCTCCGCCTCAACCCTCAGCCAGGCGGTGCGCCGGCTGGAGGACCGGCTGGGGGTGCGGCTGCTGAACCGCACCACCCGCAGCGTCTCGCTGACCGAGGCCGGCGCCCGCCTGCTGGAGCGGCTGGAACCGGCGCTGGGCGGCGTCGCCAGCGCCCTGGAAGCGGTGAACGCCTTTCGCGACACGCCGGTCGGCACGCTCCGGCTCAACGTCTCCGGCGTCGTCGCCCGCCTGATCCTGCCGCCGATGCTGCCGGGCTTCCTGGCCGAGAATCCCGGCATCACCCTGGAGGTCATCGTCGACGACAGCCTCGTCGACATCTTCGCCGCCGGCTTCGACGCCGGGGTGCGGTTCGAGGAAGCGCTGGAGCAGGACATGATCGCCGTGCCCATTGGCCCGCCGATGCGCTTCGCCCTGGTCGCCTCCCCGGCCTATCTCGCGGCCCGGGGAACGCCGACCCATCCCTCGGAACTGGCCGGCCACGCCTGCGTGCGCCACCGCTTCCCCAGCGGCTCGATGACGCCCTGGGAGTTCGAGAAGGACGGTGAGGTCCTGCGGGTCACCCCGTCGCGGGCGCCGCTGGTCAGCAACGCGGTCGAGGCCCTGGTCGTCGGCGCCGTCGACGGTGTCGGGCTGATGTTCACCTTCCCGGGCTTCGTCGAGGCCCAGCTGGCCGACGGCCGCCTCGTCGAACTGATGCCCGACTGGGCCCAGCATTTCCCGGGGCCCAGCCTCTACTACCCCAGCCGCCGACTGGTCCCGGGGCCCTTGCGCGCCTTCGTCGATTACGTGCGGCGCCATCGGGTCAATGAAGCTTAACCTGCGGGGCGCAAGGCTGAGCCGATGCGATTCGGGAGGATTTTCACCATGCTCAAAACGT
>SDZP01000371.1 GCA_004144935.1 Caulobacteraceae bacterium
GCAGGTAGCCCTGCATCAGGGTCACCCCCATGTCGCGCAGGGTGTCGTGCTCGGCGACCTTCTCGATCCCCTCGCAGACCGGCTCGATTCCCAGGTCCCGCAGCATGGCCAGGGTGTGGCCGACGATGGTCCGCTTGACCCGGTCGCGGTCGATGCCGCGGATCAGGGCCATGTCCAGCTTGACGATGTCGGGCTGGAACAGGCTCAGCAGCCCCAGGCCCGCATAGCCGGCCCCGAAATCATCGATCGCCGTCTTGAAGCCCATCGAGCGATAGGTCCGCAGGATGTTCAGCAGGTGGTGGGCGTCGACCGACTCGTCCTCGGTGAACTCGAAGATGATGCGGTTCAGCGGAAAGCCGGTCCGCATGGCGGCGGCCAGGGTCAGCCGGATGCAGGCCTTCGGCTCGTACACGGCGTTGGGCAGGAAGTTGATCGACAGGTCGGCGCCGTCCGCCGCCAGGTCGAGCTGGGCGGCCAGGTCGATCGCCGTCGTGCGGCATTGCTGGTCGAAGGCGTAGCGGTTCTCCGGCGAGACCTCGGCGAGCACGGCGCCCGCGCCCCGCCCGTCCTGTCCGCGGACCAGCGCCTCATAGGCGAACACGGTCTCGGACCGCACATCGACGATCGGTTGAAACGCCATGGTGATCGGCAGTTCGAAGCCGGTCCCGTCCTTGCATCCCGTACAGGCCATTACGCCGCCCTCTGCTACAACACGCCGATCCTGCCGGAGAAAGATTAAGATCGGCTGTCCGGGCGTCGGCGCCGGCAGCCCGCCGTCAGTCCCCGCCGCGCGGCATGACGGTCTGGCCGGCAAGGGCGCTGGCCCCGATCAGCGCCACGACCATCAACACCGGCAGCACCGGGGCCCGGTAGCGCCAGTCGAACTCCACCTGCAGCAGCGCCACCAGCAGGATGAAGGCCAGCGCCGCCCCGCCGGCCACGGCGGCGAACCGCCCCTGCGCCGGGGTCAGGCCCCGCCCGCCCGCGCTCCATAGCCCCAGCGCCCAGGCCGTCAGGGCGAACAGCGGCCCCAGGTAGAGCAGGCTGTAGAGCCGGTGGGCCAGCGAGTGGCCGTCGGCCCACAGGGCGAAGGCATGGAGGCAGCGGTCGAGGGCGATGGCCAGGTAGTCGAGATAGCCGTGCGGCCGGGGGTGATAGGTCTCGTGCCGGCCCCAGACCACCTGGCCCAGGTCATAGCTCCAGCGGGCGTAGTCGAACTGGGCCTTGAGCGGGCCGAACGGCCAGAGGCCCGGATGGCGCATGATGGCCGCGAAAGCCAGGGCCAGGGCCAGCAGCCCGGCCAGCCAGATCGCCACGGCCATTGGACCCGAGGGTCGTTCTCGCCATCGCCGCAGCCCCCAGGCCAGCCCCGGCAGCGCGGCGCCGAGGCCCAAGGCGCCGACGAAGACCAGCCCGGTCGGGCGCCAGGCGACCATGGCCAGCAGCAGGACGCCCAGCAGCACCCCGCGCCGCACGGTCAGGCGCTGGGCCGCCAGGCTGATCGCCCCCACCAGCAGCAGGGTGAACAGCGGCTCGGTGCAGACGAAGCGGTTCCATAGCAGCACGTCGAAGCCGGCCGGCAGCAGCATCAGGCCCGCGAGCCTAAGCCACGGACCCTCCACCAGCCGATGGACCAGCCGTCCGACCAGGGCCCCGGTCGCCGCCAGGCAGACCAGGTTCAGCCCGATCATCGCCGCCCACCAGCCGGCCCCGAACAGCCCCTTGGCCGCCGCCACCGTCGCCACCACGGCCAGGTAGGGCCAGCCCAGCACCCCGTCCAGGAAGGCGTCCAGCCCGCCGTCGGTCAGCAGGGTCGCCTGGTCGAAATAGGTGCGGCTGTCGGGGGCCAGCTGCGGACCGATCAGCAGGACCAGCCCGCCCCCCGCCGCCAGGGCGAGGGCGGCGGCCAGCAGGCTGTAGCTGCGCTCGGACAGGCCGCCCTGCGCCCGCAGCAATCGCCGGACCAGGCTCACGCGCCGAAGTCGCCCGGACCTGGGCCCAGATCGGGATGCAGCGGCCGGGTCGGCTGGGCGGAGATGTCGAAGGCCAGGAAGGCGAACAGGAACTGCAGGCCCAGGAACACCGGCAGCGCCGCCAGCATCACCGTGCCGGGGGTCGTCACCACCCCCTGGACGGCGTTGTGGATCCAGGTCGCCAGCCCGAACACCCCGCCAAACCCGGTCAGCACCACCGCCAGGGCCAGATACAGCGAGCCGGCCGAGAAGTCCTGCAGGAGGTAACGGTAGAACAGGCGCTTGAAGCCGTTGCGCAGCACATTGCCGACGAACACCGGGGCCAGCCGCCACAACCGCACCTGGCTGGTGGCCGCCGCCGCCTCGGAATAGCGCGGCGCGATCGGCACATCGACGATCACCGCCCGCACCAGGCCCAGCCGGAACCACAGGTCGGTCTCGAAATAGTACCCCCGGGCCAGCCGCTCGACCGGCAGCATGGCGAACACCGCCCGGTGGATGGCGAAGAAGCCGTTGGACGCATCGAACATCGCCCAGTAGCCGCTCGACGGCTTGCTGGAGAAGCTGAGCAGCAGGTTGGCCAGCCGCCGGTCGGCCGGCATCCGCTCCAGCCAGGCGGGGTTGAAGAAGCGGTTGCCCTTGGCGACGTCGGCCTGGCCCAGCGCGATGGGCCGCACCAGCCGGGCGATGTCGCCCGGATGCATCTGGCCGTCGCCGTCCAGCTTGACGGCGATGTCCGCTCCGCGCGCGAAGGCGTGGGCGAAGCCGGTCAGGGTCGCCGCCCCGACCCCCTGGTTGGACTCGTGGCGCAGCACCACCACCCTGGGATCGGTGACCGCGGCGCTGACATGGTCGCCGGTGCCGTCCGGGCAGCCGTCGTCGACCACGACGATCCCGGCCACCTCCGGCCCGATGCCGGCGATCACCTCGACGGTCAGCCCCAGGGTGCGATAGCAGGGCAGCACGACATAGACCGATGGCGTCATCGCCGCCCCGTCTCCGCCGTCGCCATGCCGCTCGCCCTCATCCTGACCTGCTCCCAGGCCGCCAAGCTAGAGGCGCCCGGCCGCGCGGGCAACGCCCCGCCGGCCCGCATTGCCATGGCCGCGCTCCGGCCCCATGGTGACCGGCGCACCGTCCCGGGCGCCCGAGGAACAGACCCATGGCCACCCGCCGCGCCGCCTTTGTCCTGACCGCTCCCAGCGTGCCGGTCTTCGCCATCGCCGTGATCCTGGCCATCCTCGCCCTGGCCGCCCACTACGGCGGCGTCGCCATCCCCTGGATCGGCGGCCATGTCATCGAGACCCTGACGGCCGCCTTCGTGCTGCTGACCGCCGGGGTGCTGCTGCGGGGCATCTGAGGGCCTCCACCCGCCGCCTCCGCCGCAAGGAAGGGTCCGCCGCCCCCGCACCCCGCTTTTGGGGTTGGCGGCGG
>SDZP01000372.1 GCA_004144935.1 Caulobacteraceae bacterium
CACGAGATCAAGAACCCCCTGACCCCCATCCAGCTGTCGGCCGAGCGCCTGCGCCGCAAGTATCGGCACGAGATCACGGGCGACCTGGAAACCTTCGACCGCTGCACCGACACCATCATCCGCCAGGTCGGCGACATCGGCCGCATGGTCGACGAGTTCAGCGCTTTCGCCCGCATGCCGACGCCGAAGTTCGGCAGCCATGACCCCGCCGAGATGCTGCGGGCCGGGGTCTTCGCCCTGCGCGTCGCCAGCCCCGACATCGCCGTCGAGATGGCCGAGCCGCCGGAGGGTCTGACCTTCACCTGTGACGACCGCATGGTCGGCCAGGCCCTGACCAATGTGCTGAAGAACGCCGCCGAGGCGATCGCCGGGCGCAGCGGCGCCCACGAGAAGGGCCGCATTCTCGCCAGTCTTCACGCCGATGAGCAGGCGATGTGCTTCATCATCGAGGACAATGGCGTCGGCCTGCCGACCCGCGACCGCGACCGGCTGACCGAGCCCTATGTGACGACCCGCGAGAAGGGCACCGGCCTGGGCCTCGCCATCGTCAAGCGGATTGCCGAAGAACATGGCGGCGAACTGCTGCTTTCCGACGCCCAGACCCTGAGCGGGGCCCGCGTCGTCCTCAAGTTTCCGCCCGTGGAGCAGGCCTCCGCGAAGCCGAAGAGAACGAAAAAGGTGACCGATGGCGTCTGACATTCTGGTGGTCGACGACGAAGCCGATATCCGCGAACTGGTGGCCGGCATCCTGTCCGACGAGGGCCACGGCGTGCGAACCGCCGCCGACTCCGACCAGGCGCTGGCCGCCATCCGGGCCCGGAAGCCGGCCCTGCTGGTGCTCGACATCTGGATGCAGGGCGGCGGCATGGACGGGCTGGAGCTGCTCGACATGGTCAAGGCGCTCGACCCCGACCTGCCGGTGGTGATGATCAGCGGCCACGGCAACATCGAGACCGCCGTCAGCGCCATCAAGCGCGGGGCCTACGAGTTCCTCGAAAAGCCGTTCAAGTCCGACCGCCTGCTGATGGTCGTCGAGCGGGCCCTGGAATCGGCCAACCTGAAGCGCGAGAACCGCCGCCTGAGGGCCCAGAGCCTGACGCCCGACGGCCTGATCGGCCGCTCCAGCGCCGCCCAGAACCTGCGCCAGATGGTGGCCAAGGTCGCCCCGGCCAACAGCCGGGTGCTGATCGCCGGCCCGCCCGGCTCCGGCAAGGAACTGGTCGCCCGGCTGATCCATGGCGCCAGCCCGCGCGGCAAGGGCGAGTTCGTCGCCATCAGCGCCGCCGGCATGGCGCCTGAGCGCATGGACCTGGAACTGTTCGGCGAGGAAGGGGAGGGCGGGCGCCCGCGCAAGATCGGGGTCTTCGAACACGCTCATGGCGGCACCCTCTACCTCGACGAAGTGGCCGAGATGCCGCGCGAGACCCAGAGCCGCATCCTGCGGGTGCTGGTCGAGCAGCGCTTCCGCCGGGTCGGCGGCGACCAGGACGTGCAGGTCGACGTACGGGTGATCTCATCCTCCAGCCGCGACCTGCGCGAGGAAATCTCCGCCGGCCGGTTCCGCGAGGACCTGTTCCACCGCCTGAACGTGGTGCCGATCCGGGTGCCGGGCCTGTCGGAGCGCCGCGACGACGTGCCGGAGCTGATCGACTACTTCATCGAGCGCATCGCCGACACCACCGGCCTGCCGCGCCGCAGGCTGGCGCCTGACGCGCTGGCCACCCTGCAGGTGCATGACTGGCCCGGAAACGTCCGCCAGCTGCGCAACAACGTCGAGCGCATGCTGATCCTGGCCTCCGGCGACCCGGCCGACGAGATCACCGCCGAGATGCTGCCGTCCGAAGTCTCCTCCGCCGGCCAGGCCGGGACCATCGGCCCCGAGCGGATCATCGCCCTGCCGCTGCGCGAGGCCCGCGAGCTGTTCGAGCGGGAGTATCTCAACGCCCAGATCCTGCGCTTCGGCGGCAACATCAGCCGCACCGCCGCCTTCATCGGCATGGAGCGCTCGGCCCTGCACCGGAAACTCAAATCGCTCGGCTTGACCAACGCCCGGGCGGTCGAGGAAGAAGAGGCCTGATGTCCAGGCAAGCCTACGTCAACGGCCAGTTCGTCCCGCACGGACAGGCGGTCGTCCATATCGAGGATCGCGGCTACCAGCTGGCCGACGGGGTCTATGAGGTGTGGGCGGTGTTCGGCGGCAAGCTGTCCGACGCCGAGGGCCACTTCACCCGGCTGTGGCGCAGCCTCGATGAACTGCGCATCGACCATCCGATGAGCCGCAAGGCCCTGGAGGTGGTGCTCAAGGAGACCCTGCGGCGGAATCGCGTGAGGGAAGGCCTGCTCTACCTGCAGGTTTCCCGCGGCGTCGCGCGCCGCGACCACGCCTTCCCGACCGACCCCGTGGCCCCCAGCCTGGTAATCACCGCGAAATCGCTGAACCGGGCCGCCACCAACGCCAAGGCCGAGGCCGGCGTCGGCGTCATCACCCTGCCGGAGAACCGCTGGGGCCGCTGCGACATCAAGACCGTCGGCCTGCTGCCCAACGTCCTGGCCAAGCAGGCGGCGCGCGAGCAGGGCGGGGCCGAGGCCTGGTTCGTCGACGCCGACGGCTTGGTCACCGAGGGCGCCTCCTCCAACGCCTGGATCCTGCGCAAGGACGGGGTGCTGGTCACCCGGGACACCGGCGCCAACATCCTGCGCGGCATCACCCGCCACAGCTTGCTGGACGTCATCGCCAAGGCCGGCCTCAAGGTCGAGGAGCGCGCCTTTACGCCCGGGGAAGCGCTGGAGGCGCAGGAGGCCTTCATCACCGGGGCTGGCGCGCTGGTGACGCCGGTCATCTCCATCGACGGCAAGCCGATCGCGAATGGTCACCCGGGAGAGATGGCGCTTCGGCTCCGGGGCCTCTATATCCAGCACGCCCAGAATGCAGGCATCTGAAGGTTTGCACCCGGACCGGCCGTTGCCGCGTTACTCGACGACGGCCTAAGACAAGACCTTGTGTGTGGTCGGCGATGTGCCGGCCGAACAAAGAAAGAGGGATAACCCCCGATGACCGACAAGAAGCAGAATCTGCAGGACACCTTCCTCAACAGCGTGCGCAAATCCAAGACGCCCCTGACCATCTTCCTGGTCAATGGCGTGAAGCTGCAGGGTGTGGTCAGCTGGTTCGATAACTTCTGCGTCCTGCTGCGGCGGGATGGACAGAGCCAGCTGGTCTACAAGCACGCCATTTCCACCATCATGCCGGCCCAGCCCGTTCAGCTCTACGAGCCGGGTCCCGAGCAGGACGATTGACCAACAAATCCATAGACCACGCCGTCCCGGTCCAACGGGCCCTGATCATCCATCCGGTGCGATCAGGGACCGTACAGCCGCGTGACCCCAAGACCCGTCTGGAAG
>SDZP01000373.1 GCA_004144935.1 Caulobacteraceae bacterium
CCCTTTCATCCGCCCCCGCTTCGCCAGCCCCTCCCGGATCAGCACCTCCAGCTGCGCATTGACGCTGCGCAGCTCATCGGCCGCGAGGCGCTCGACCGCGTCGAGCACCTCGGGCTTGACCCGCAGCAGGAAGGCGCGCTTGCCGGGGCTGGCCATGGGCCTAGTAGAGGCTGCCGGTGTTGAGCACGGGCTGGGCCTCGCGGTCGGCGCAGAGCACCACCAGCAGGTTGGAGACCATGGCCGCCTTGCGCTCCTCGTCCAGCTCGACGACGCCGCGCTCGCTCAGCTGCTGCAGGGCCGTCTCGACCATCGACACCGCGCCGGCGACGATCATCGCCCGGGCCGCCAGCACCGCCTGCGCCTGCTGGCGCTTCAGCATCGCCCCGGCGATCTCCGGCGCGTAGGCCAGGTGCATCAGGTGGCATTCGTCCACCGCGATGCCGGCCACCGCCACCCGCTCCTGCAGGTCCAGCTTCAGCCGCTCGCTGACCACCTCGGCGTCGGCCCGCAGGGTCGGCTCGCCGTCCTCGGCGTGGTCGTAGGCGTAGTGGCGCGTCACCTCGCGCAGGGCGGTCTCGATCTGGATGTTGATGAAGGCCTGATAGTCGTCGACGTCGAACAGGGCCTGGGCGCTGTCGCTGACCCGCCAGACCACGTTGGCGGCGATCTCGATCGGGTTGCCGCCCTTGTCGTTGACCTTCAGCATCTCGCTGGTGACGTTGCGCACCCGCATGCTGATCTTCTTGCGGCCGTACCAGGGCAGCACCCAGCGCAGGCCGGTGTTGCGGTCTGTGCCCTTGTAGTTGCCGAACAGGGTGATGGCCGAGGCCTCGTTCGGCTGCAGGGCGTAGAAGCCGCACATGGCCAGGGCGGCGACCACGATGGCCACGATGCCGGCGAGGCCGCTGGCGGTATTGTCCTCGATGCCGATGACCAGCCAGAGGCCCAGCCCCAGCAGGACGATGCTGACCAGCAGCACCAGGATGCCGTTGACCCCGCCGCCGGCCCGCTCGGCCGTCTTGTTGATCGCCTTGTGTTCCGTCATCGCTCAGCCCTCCGAAATTGATATGAAAGTGATATCACTTTTGGAAAGGGCGTCACCTTAAATCGACGTCATGATCCTCCCTCCGCTTCACGGGGAGGGAGTTCGCGCGGCGCCGTCCGTCGGTCTTCGCTCTAGAGCCCCAGGACCAGCTTCGCCATGATGTTCCGCTGGATCTCGTTCGAGCCGGCGTAGATCGAGGCCTTGCGGTAGTTGAAATAGGCCCCCGCCGCCGGCGCCGCATAGTCCGGCCCAGGGAAGTAGTCGTTGCCGCCCGCGAAAGCCGGGGCATAGGGCGCGCCGTAGTGACCGACCGCCTCCAGCACCAGTTCGGTGATCGCCTGCTGCGCTTCCGAGCCGGCGCATTTCAGCATCGACGAGGCCGGACCGACCGGCTCGCCGCCCTCCATGGCCGAGAAGATGCGCAGCTCGGTGGCGTTCAGCGCCTCCACCTTGATCTCCAGCTCGGCGATCTTGCGGCGGAAGTCGTGGTCCAGGATCAGCGGCGCGCCGTCGTCGCCCAGCTCGGCCGAGGCGATCTTGCGCACCTTCTGCAGGGCGTTCATCAGCCCCGGCGCATAGGCGTTGCCGCGCTCGAACTCGAGCAGGTACTTGGCATAGGTCCAGCCCTTGCCCTCCTCGCCGATGCGCTGCGAAACCGGCACGCGGACGTCGGTGAAGAAGACCTGGTTGATCTCCTGCTGGCCCTCGACCGGCTGGTCCAGGGTCGGCAGCGACTTGATCTCGATGCCGGGAGTGTCCATCCGCAGCAGCAGGAAGCTGATCCCGTTCTGCGTCTTGGCTTCCTGTGATGTCCGCACCAGGCAGAACATCCAGTCGGCCCACTGCGCGTGCGTCGTCCAGATCTTCGAGCCGTTCAGCAGATAGTCGTCGCCATCCCGGTCGGCCCGCATCTGCAGGCTGGCCAGGTCAGACCCCGAGCCCGGCTCCGAATAGCCCTGGCACCACCAGATGTCGGAGTTCAGGATCGGCGGCAGGTGCTGGGCCTTCTGCTCGTCGGTCCCGAACGCCAGGATCACCGGCGCGACCATCTTCAGCCCCATGGGCGAGGATTGCGGCACGCCGGCCAGGCTCATCTCCATGTTGAAGATGTAGCGTTGCGAGGCGTTGAACCCCGCCCCGCCCTGGTCCACCGGCCAGTCCGGCGCCGCCCAGCCCTTCGCCGCCAGCTTCTTCTGCCAGGCGACCTGGCCGGCCTTGTCGAGATAGCCGTTCTTCGACTGGCCCAGCTGCTTGCGCATGGCCTCGTCGTAGTTTTCGGCGATCCAGGCGCGGACCTCCTTCTGGAAGGCGCGGTCGGCGTCGGAGAAGCTGAGGTCCATGGGTCGGTTACTCCACGGCGTCGAGGTATTCGATTTCGGGACGGCCGGCCATGGTCGGGCCCATCGCAGCGCCGCCGGCCTTGAAATAGTCGGTGCCGCCGTGATGCTTCAGGGCGTCGGCGTCGGCGTACAGCTCGAGCACCTTGTAGACGCCCGGCTCGGTCCGGCTCTTGGTCAGCTGGTAGACGAGGCAGCCGGGCTCGTTGGCCTTCACCTGCGCCGCCATGTCGGTGAAGATCTTCTCGAACTCCGCCGCCTTGGCTTCCTGCACGAACAGCTTGGCCACAACACCGATCATCACGTCTCTCCCAAACGATTGTTTGACGGACCATGGCGCGGCCCGGGCGGCGGGGCAAGCCTGACGTTACGCCAGCCCTGCGGACCGCCATCTGGCGCGATTGTTATCTCGGCGGCCCATCATGTCATCACGAACGCCTCTCGCGATTGTTACAGTTGCAACCATCGCAGCCTTCGGAGACCCATGCCCCATCACACCCCCCTGATCGCCACCATCGTCGCCGGCATCGTCGTCGCCTTCATCCTCGGCGCCATCGCCCAGCGCCTGCGGCTGTCGCCGCTGGTCGGTTATCTGCTTGCGGGGGTGCTGGTCGGGCCGTTCACGCCCGGCTTCGTGGCCGACCAGGACCTGGCCAGCGAACTGGCCGAGATCGGCGTCATCCTGCTGATGTTCGGGGTCGGGCTGCACTTTTCGATCAAGGACCTGATGAAGGTGCGGGCCATCGCCATCCCGGGGGCGCTGGGCCAGATGGCGGCCGCCACCCTGCTCGGCATGGGCCTGGCCTATCTGATGGGCTGGGGCCTGGTCGCCGGCCTGGTCTTCGGCCTGGCCCTCTCGGTCGCCTCCACCGTCGTGCTGCTGCGCGCCCTGCAGGAGCGCCGCATCCTGCAGACCGACCGCGGCAAGATCGCCGTCGGCTGGCTGATCGTCGAGGACCTGGCCATGGTCCTGGCCCTGGTCCTGCTGCCCGCCCTGGCCGGCGCCATCA
>SDZP01000374.1 GCA_004144935.1 Caulobacteraceae bacterium
GGGCCAGTCCCGCCGGGCGCCGAACAGGGGGCGGGGGTCGAGGATAGCGGCATGGGCGCAGCCGGGCATGGCGCAGCGAACGATCAGGCCCGGCCCCCCCTCGGGGGGCAAATCCTCGCGCGGGATGCGCCGGTCATCGAGACGGCCCATGGTCAGACGGGCGCCTTCGGCCAGGCCGCGCCGGATTTGTCGGCCACCTGCGTGAGGATCTCGAACCTGCGCTTGCTGAACCAGCGGACGCGGAACCAGGCCGCCTCGCCCGGGAAGTCCGGGAAGCGGTCCGGCGTGGGGTAGGCGACGACATCATGGACGCCGCCGTCCGACGTGACGGTGCAGAAGAGGGTGCGGCCGCCGACCTCGGGGAGCGCGCGCATGCGGCGGTAGTGGAGGATGCGTTCGGTGGGCATGGTCAGCCCCGGACCGGCAGGCCGAGGCGACGGCGCTGCACCCGGGCGGCGCTCGCTTCGATCTGCTCCGGCGCGGCGTCCTCGAGATGTCGCAGGACCGCTCTGAGACCGGCGCGCCCCTGGACGCTGGACAGGTGCAGGTCGGCCAGGCCCTCGGCCAGGGGGGCGTCCAGCCCCGGCGGATCGTTTCGCATTTCAGTCTCCCATGCGCGCCAACGACCCCGGGAGGCCAAGGGATGACTCCGCGCCGGCGCCCGCGCAAGGTTTATGTTCCTGTTTCGTTCTGTTTGTTGTGGATCGTCCCCGCGCGGTTAGGGTGACGGCATGCTCGCGATGATTCCGCCCGATCCTCCGCCCATCGTCGGGCGCGCCACCGTCATCGACGGCGACACCTTGGAGATCCACGGCCAGAGGATCCGGCTCTGGGGGATCGACGCCCCCGAAAGCCGGCAGACCTGCGCGCGGGGCGGGGAGACGTACCGCTGCGGCCAGGAGGCGGCGAACGCCCTGGACCGGCTGCTCGCGGGCTCGACGGTGACGTGTGAGCCGCAGGGCCGACCAGACCGCTACCGGCGCACCGTGGCCCGCTGCTTCATGACGCTCCGCATCGGCCATGATGTCGTTCGGAAGGTTGACGTGGCCCGACACGCGGTTGAGCAGGGTCACGCCCTGGACTTTCCACGGTACAGCGCCGGCGCCTATGCGTCAGCCGAGGCGGGAGCCCGGGAGGCGCGGCGTGGCGTCTGGGCCGGGACGTTCCAGCGGCCTTGGGCGTGGCGGGCGAGGTCGCCTCGACCCGCCCCCTGAGCCGCCGGTCAGGCCATCGCGCGCTCCCGGCTGACGTTGAGCATCAAGGCCCGGTCCTCCTGTTCAACCGGCGCCAGGACGACGAACCGGGCCGCGCGCTCGCCGCCGCAGAGCCGCAGCTCCAGTTCGACATCCTCGCCGCCGCGCGCGAGCTTCAACGCCAGATCGCGCGCCGCGTCCTCCGCCGCGCGCCCACTCACAAACATCATCGGGTTGTCGACGGTCTCGACCTTCACCGTCCAACCCCCGTGAACGGGCTCAACGATGACTTTTCGCATGGCTCTCCCTCTTGTCGCCGAAGGCCCCCTCGGCCTTCGGGCGGGGATTTGGAACGCGCAAAGGTCGGTTCAAGAGGGCGACGCCCAGGACCCCGCCGCTGCCCAAGGCCTGGCGTGTCGGACGCCTTGGGGACGAGGGGGTCGATGGGCAGGCGTGCGGTCCCCGGCCGAGATCGCTCCGCACGTCCGGACCCGGCGCCGCCACGCCGATCAGGACAGCGGGTCTCCGACGCCCCTATCTCTCACAGCCGACGCCATCCCCGTCCCGGTCAAGGTGTCGGCCGTATCCGGGGTCGCCCCGACGCACCGGCGCGGCGCCGGCCGCCCGGGCGGCGGCGCAGTTGGCGAAGGCGCCGCCGCCTGACGGCCCACGCAGGGTTTGGGGCGCGGACGCTCCGCCGCCACGGCTGCCGCCGTTCCCGCGGTGGCAGTGATAGTCGCCGGTCTTCCGGTTGTTGTGGCAACCTTCGGCGTTCAGGCCGCCCGGATGCGCCGCGACGGCGACCGGCGCCGCCATCAGGGCCGCCGCCGCGATAGCGACGACCAACCTCATGGCGCCTTCCCCGCGATCGCATTGGCGACCTGGGCGGCGGCAAGAGCGATGACGCCCGACAGAAACAGGGTCGCTCCCGAGACGAGGACCATCAGGCGGACCTCCATCGCATCCGTGTTCGCCACCTCCGTGGGCAGACCGTAAAGGCCTCCGGCGCCCGTTGAGACGCCGACGTCATAGTTGAAGGCCCAAACGCTCAGCGCAACGCCGGTGCAGATCAGCACCCAGCCGACCACGCTTGAGGCGTTGACGTCGGACGTCTCCAGTTCGACCGTCGCCAGGTCGACGCCGTGCCGGGTTTTATAGAGCGCCATGAGCCGAAGCTGTTCGACGGGCGCCTGGCCCTCGGCGTGGGATCGCGCCGCCAGTTTGTCGAGTGTCAGAAATTGTTCGTCAGTCATCCGCCCCTCCCCAGAGACGGTTGCACCTAGCTGACAACCGGCGCGGGAGTCAAAGCCGCCTGGCTGAATGGGGGCGCGTGATCCGCGCGCTCAATCGGTGCGGTCGCGGCCTTCCGGATACCGGAAGCGCACGGCCAGGGTGGCGCGGGGCTCGGGCCTGGGCGTCGGGAAGCTCGCGGCGTCGCCGCTGTCGCTCGCCCAGGCGACCCGGTCCTCCGCATCGCCGGGCGCCCGGTGGAAACCCAGGCGCGCCAGATGCGGCTCGGCGGCGTCCGCCATGGACCCGGGCGTGGCCTGTTTGAGGGTGAGGGCGCACCAGGCGACGCCGTCCGACGCGGCCAGAACCAGCTCGTCGAAATGACGGCCGTGCAGGAGGACGTAATGACCGGAGCCCGCGATCGGGGCGGTCGGGCGCGCCGCTTCGTCGATGCGGTAGTGATAGGCGCGGGCCACCCGGACCGCGGCCTCGACATCGCCGTCCCGCAGCGCCGGACAGATGGAGGCCGTCGCATCGGTCACGAGGCGCCAGACCGGCACAATCTGGGCGGACCCGGATCCCGGGGTCAGACCAAGCAGAAGGAGGGCCACGATCCAGCGCATGGGGCATTCTGGCGCCGTCGGCATCGACGGGCGGCTGATCGTTCCTGACGCGGGCGGTGGGGAAAGGAAGGTCGGCGAGGGGCGCTCCGTGAGGGAGCGATGAAGGAGATCGCCATGACCCGCGCCGCCCGTTCAACCCCCGCCCTGCGCCTGTCCGCCTGTCCCGCGCCGGCGGCCCCTGACGCCTTGCCGGATTTCGAAAGCCTCGACGACCGCGGCCTGCTCGCCCATCTCTTGCGCCACCGGGTCGGGGAGGCGGTCCGCACGGCCGACCGCCTTCTGGCGCGGTTCGGCGGGCTGGGCGGGGCGGTCGCCGCCGACGGCCCGGA
>SDZP01000375.1 GCA_004144935.1 Caulobacteraceae bacterium
CCCCCTGGAAGCATCGAGCTCTACGAAATGGGTCCCGGCATTCGCCGGGATGAGCGGATTTAGGGAACATGATTGCCGCCACGTGAAAGCCCGGCCAGGACCAAATCCCGCCGAACAACCGGCGGCCCGGC
Source organism: Caulobacteraceae bacterium (assembly GCA_004144935.1). Taxonomy (GTDB): domain Bacteria; phylum Pseudomonadota; class Alphaproteobacteria; order Caulobacterales; family Caulobacteraceae; genus Caulobacter. Next base: position 132 of record SDZP01000375.1, read on the forward strand.
CGGAACGTCGATCAGCTGGAAGCCCAGGTCCGTGTAGACCTGCCGGTGCAAGGCCCCGAACCGAAGCGCCTCCTCCAGGGTGATGCGGCGGGCGGCGGTGTTGACGAGGGTGGCCAGGCTTTCGACGAAGAAGACGGCGCCGGCGTAGCGGGCGCGGCAGTCGGCGGCGGCTTGCTGCAGGGCGGCGGAGGGCTGGCGGCCGAGGAAGCGTGAGAGCGCCAGGGTGCAGACCGGCGAGCGGTCGAAGACGACGGGTCCGGGCGGGGCGCCGGCCTCGCGTTGCTGTTGCAGGGCGAGGATGGCGTCGCAGAAGCCCGGCGCTTCCCAAGGTGCTTCGTCGCCCGTCGCCTGAGCCCAGGCGATGACGTCGGTCGCCGCCTCCTCGACGACGGCGAGGCCGGCGCGTTCGAGGCCGCGCAGGATTATGGTTTTTCCGGCGCCGGGGGCGCCTGTCAGGATGTGGCGGCTCATATAGAAGCTCCGTGCGGGGGAGTGTTGCGCGATGAATCGGCCGGGAACCAGCAGCCTGGAGGACGTGAAGGGGTTGCGGGCCTATCTAGAGGACCGGCTGGCCGGCCGGCCGATGGGACAGGGCCGGGCCGCGAGACTGCTGCTCGATACGCTGGGGCTCGGGCTGGAGCAGACCCTGACGTTCATCGGGCGGCAGCGTCCCGACCATGACCGGTTCGTCGACTGGATTTTGTCAACCGCAGGTCCGCCCGACCCACTGCGCGTCATGCGCTTCAACGCCTGGATCGACCGCGCGCCGCCGCCGGCGCCCGTCCGCGCCTGGCTGGACGGCATCGCGGCGATGGAGCCGGTGCTGACCGACGCCGACCTCGCGCACTGGACCGCCGAGGGCTATGTCATCCTGTCCGGCGCCATCTCCGGACCTGAGGCGGCGGCCGTCGAGGCGCTGATCTGGCGGGAGGCCGGCGCCGATCCGGCCCGGCCGGACAGCTGGTACGGACGCCGGACCAACGGCATCATGCTGCAGCGCTTCCAGCATCCGGCCATGGAAGCGGCCCGCCGCTCCCCCCGGGTCCACAAGGCCTTCGCCCAACTGTGGGGGACGGCCGACCTGTGGATGACCACCGACAGGCTGAGCTTCAATCCGCCGCTGGCGCCGGGTTTCAACTATCGCGAACCGGGGCTGCACTGGGACGTCAGTCTGGCGCGGCCGATCCCGTTCGCGACGCAGGGCATCCTCTACCTGACCGACACCCCCGCCGACCAGGGCGCCTTCCGGCTGGTTCCGGGCTTCCACCATCGGATCGACCGCTGGCTGGACGGCCTGGGCGAGGCCGCGCCCCGGAGCATCAACCTCGACGATCAGGCCCGCTGCATCGCGGCCAGGGCGGGCGACCTGATCATCTGGCGCAACGACTTGCCGCACGGGGCCAGCCCCAACACCGGCCTTCGGCCGCGGATGGCGCAGTATGTGAACATGTATTCGGCCGACCTGGAGACGAACCCGGTCTGGCTCTAAAGTCAGGCCTCAGCCCATCGGCCGTTCGGCGCCCTCGACGCTGGGGCAGGCCCGCAGCGCCGCGATGATCGTGGTGATGTGGCGGTTGTCGTGGACGTCCAGGTCGACATCGACGTCGTACAGGTCTTCCTGGCGATGGGTCATCTTCAGGCCGGTGATGTTGCCGCCGGCCTCGCCCATGATGGTGCAGACCTCGCCCAGCACGCCGGGGGTGTTGAGTATGGTGATCCGCAGCCGGGCGTGGGTGGTGGTGTTGCGCTCGGCCTCCGGCGTCCAGGCGAGGTCGCGCCAGCGGTCGCCCTGGTCCTCGTACTTGGCCAGGGTGCGGCAATCGATGGTGTGGATGTCCACCTCGTTGACCCCCTCGCGCATGATGCCGACGATGCGGTCGCCGGGCACCGGGGTGCAGCAGGTGGCGAAATGCAGGGCGACGCCGGGGGCCAGGCCCGCGCCGCGCACGAACATGCGAGCGCCGGCGCCGTCCTCGATCGTGCGGCGGGCGACGGCGGCGGCGCGGGCGGTGTCGTCCAGGCCCGGGAAGACCACCTCCATCACCTGCATCGGGGTGACCCGGCCGCGGCCGATGGCGTCGTAGAGGTCGTCGTCGGTGAGGATGCCCAGCCGCTCGAGGGCCGGGCGAAGGGACACGCCGGTGCGGCTCTTGCCGACCCGCTCGAAGGACTGGAACAGCGCCGCCTTGCCTAGCCGCAGGAACTCTTCCTTCTCGGTCTGGCGGATATGGCGGCGGATGGCGCTGCGGGCCTTGCCGGTGACCGTCAGGCTGCGCCAGTCGGGGGGCACGGCGGGCTTGGCACCCTTGATGATCTCGACCACGTCGCCGTTGACCAGCGGGGTGCGCAGGGGTTTCAGCTCGCCGTTGATCTTGGCGCCGATGGTGCTGTCGCCGACGTCGGTATGGACGGCGTAGGCGAAATCCAGCGGCATGGCCCCGCGCGGCAGGCTGACCAGCTTGCCCTTCGGCGTGAAGGCGAAGGTCTGGTCGAGGAACATCTCGAGCTTGGCGTGCTCGACCAGGTCCTCGGCGTCGCCGCCGTGTTCCAGCACCGCCACCAGCTGGCGCAGGTTGGACAGCGGGTCGCGGCCGCCCTCGGCCTCCATATGCTCGGCGTCGAAGCCGTAGGACTTGTTCTTGTAGCGCCAGTGGGCGGCGACGCCGTCCTCGGCCACCCGGTCCATGGCCTCGGTGCGGATCTGCATCTCGATGCGCATGCCCTTGGGGCCGATCACCGTGGTGTGGATCGAGCGGTAGTTGTTGCGCTTGGGCGTCGAGATGAAGTCCTTGAACCGCTCCGGTACGCAGGGCCAGGCGCGGTGGATGAGGCCCAGCGCCCGGTAGCAGTCGGCCTCGGAATCGACGATGACGCGGAAGGCGTAGATGTCGGACAGCTGCGAGAAGCCGACCGACTTGCGCTGAAGCTTGCGCCAGATCGAGAAGGCGTTCTTTTCCCGGCCGAAGACGCGGTTGGGAATGGCGTCGCTGTCCAGCAGCCGGGCGATATCGCCGCTGACCGTGCTGACCGCCTTGCCCTGCTCGCCGCGCAGGGTCTCGAGACGGCGGATGATGGCGGTGCGGGCGACCGGATTGAGCTGCTCGAAGGCCAGCTCCTCCAGCTCCGAACAGATGCGGTGGCAGCCGATGTTGCGGGCCAGCGGGGCATAAATCTCCAGCGTCTCGCGGGCGATGCGCTCGCGCTTGGCCGGCTTCTGGATGAAGTGCAGCGTCCGCATGT
>SDZP01000050.1 GCA_004144935.1 Caulobacteraceae bacterium
GAATTCACCCGGCCGCTTCAGCTGGATATGGGCGACCCCGTCCTCGATGCTGACGGCGAAACAGGTCCAGTCGGTAGTGGTCACATCGACGGCGGCGTGGGCGTTCATGGGTAGTCCTCCCGGTTTGCCGCCCAGCATGGCGCCCTGACGCGGGGAAAACCAAGCCTCTTGCGTTCCGTGGGGGCTGTCGGCCATGACCGGGGGATGAGCAGTGACCCCGCACCCGCCCCCGACGTCCTTGGGGGGCCGGCCTTCCGCCGCCGCCGCATCCCGATCAAGAGCCCGGCCGGCGACGGGGTCATGACCGGAATCGAGATGGGGCCGGAAGACCAGGCGGTCGATCTGGTCTTCTGCCACGCCAACGGCTTCAACGCCCTGACCTACCGCCATCTGCTCAGCCCCGTGGCCGAGGCCGGCTTCCGCGTCCTGGCCATCGACATGCGCGGCCATGGCCTCAGCGAACTGGCGGCCGACCCCGGCGACGGCCACGGCTCCTGGGCCAACTTCGGCCTCGACCTGGTGGGCCTGCTGGAAACCCTGGAGACGCCGCCGAAGGTGGTGGCCGGCCATTCGATGGGTGGCACCTCGGGCCTGGTGGCGGCCGGACTGCGGCCGGAGCTGCTGGGCCGGCTGGTGCTGCTGGACCCGGTGGTGATGCGCGAGGATGTAGCTAGGTCCCTGGGCTCCAGCACAGAATCCTCGCCCCTGGCCGTCGGCGCCCTGCGCCGCCGCAACCAGTTCGACAGCCGCCAGGCCGCCTATGACGCCTATCTGGGACGCGGGGCCTTCAAGACCTGGCCGGCGGAGATGCTGGCCGACTACCTGACCGACGGCCTGGTCCCCAGCGAGGACGGCGGCTTCCGTCTGGCCTGCGCCCCGGCCTGGGAAGCGGCCAACTTCTCGGCCCGCGAACACCACCCCTGGCCGGCCTTCTTCAACTCGACCTGCCCCATCCGCATCCTGAAGGCCGAGGTCGCCTCGACCTGCCAGGTCGACGACCGGCTGGACGAACTGCTGGCCACAGGCCGGATCACGGTCGAGACCATCCCGGGCACGAGCCACTTCCTGCCGATGGAGGTTCCTGGTCAGGTGAGGGCGGCGCTGCTGGAGGCTTTGGGTTAGCTGAAGACTTCCTTCTCCCTCCTGGGGGAGAAGGTGGCCCCGAAGGGGTCGGATGAGGGGTCGCACCGGCCTCCGACACGACCTGGCCGCACCGTCCCCAAGTTCTGAAAATCTGGCGCGACCCCTCATCCGGCGCTTCGCGCCACCTTCTCCCCCAGGAGGGAGAAGGGATCACGAGGCGGTCCCGCCTACAGCGCCAACCCTTCGACCGCCGTCGCCATCAGCGCCTGCCGCGCCGCATCCTCGATCGGCACCACCTTGCGGGCGTCCAGGTCGAAGGTGATCGCCACCGCCTCGCTGGTCCCCCAGACCTTGCCGGTCTCCGGGTCCAGCATCCAGTGGATCATCCGCATGGTCCGGCCGTCGGCGCTCGCCAGGCCCGAGCGCAGTTCGAACCGCTCGCCGGCCCGGGGCCAGCCCAGCTGCACCAGGCGATACTCCAGCACCGCCCCGCCGGTCCGGGCCGGCTTGTTGGGCGCATGGCCGGCGACGATGGCCCGCATCGGCCCGACCAGACCGCCGATGCCGTCCGACACCCGGCCGATGAACAACTCGGGCCGCATGCGGCCGAAGACATCGCATTCCTGCGGCGAGATCGCCCCAAGCCCGATCCGCAGCAGGCCGAGGTCCTCGGCCCTGGCCAGGCTGGCGGTGCTGGTCACCGGTTCCAGCGACACACTGCGCGCCTGCGCCTTCTCGGGGACGGCCAGGGTCCGCGCGGCGGCCAGACCGCGGGTGCGCTCAGACCAGGGGAAGGCCGTTCCGTCGCGGGCGGTCACATGGGTGACCACCGTCTGGAAGCTGGCGGCGATGTCGCCGCTGTTCGAATGGATCAGCAGCTGGACGAGGCGGGCCTCGCTCTCGCCCATCTCCACCACGCCGCCGACCATGTGCAGGGCCGCGCCGGCGTGGGCTTCCTTGAGGAAACGGATGTGCTGCTCGCGGACCAGCAGGGTCGAGGTGGCCTCGGGCCGGAAGGCGTCCGGCATGCCGATCAGGGCCGCCAGGGTGGTCAGGCCCTCGACGGCCTTGGCGACGTAGAAGCGCACATTCATGTGCCCCATCTCGTCGCATTCCCAGGTGTTGACGCCGCCGCGCCAGATCTCGGCCCCCTCGAACGCCATCAGGCCGAACAGTCCGCGCAGAGGCCGTGGGCTTCGATGGTGACGTTCTGGACGGTGAAGTCGCGGGCCCCGGCGGCGGCCTGGATGCTGTCCAGAACGGCCGGGTCGATCTCGCGGGTCGCCCCGCAGCAGTCGCAGATCAGGAAGGCGGCGGCATGGTTGTCGGCCCCCTCGCTGGACGAATGCCGGCAGGCGACATAGGCGTTCAGGCTCTCGATGCGGTGCGCGAAGCCCTGTTTCGACAGGAACTCAAGGGCCCGGTAGACGGTCGGCGGCTTGGCCGGCGCCCCGTCGGCGAAGGTGGCGATCAGGTCATAGGCCTTCACCGGCTGGCCGGCTTCCAGCAGCAGCTCCAGCACCCGGCGCCGCGGGGCGGTCAGCTTCTGGCCCGCATCCACGCAACGGGCGTCGGCGGCGGTCAGCTCGGCGCTCAGGGCGCCGCCGCTCAGGCCGGTGCTGTGATGGTCGTGGCCGCAGGACATGGCCCAGAGGTAACTACGCCCGGGGCCCGGGGCAAGCGATCAGCCGCCGACCTTGCCCTTGTAGCCGCCTTCCTTGGTGCGTGGCTGCGGGCCGGCCGAGCCGACCTGCGGTCCGGCGGAGCCGCCGTCCGGCGCGGCGTCCTCGTCCGACCAGGTCAGCTGCACCTCGGAGCCTTCGCCCGCCGGGCTGGCGATGACCTGCACGGCGCCCTTGCCGTCGCCGCTGTCGCCGGCGGTCAGCATGCGCACATTGGCGCCCATCTCGGCGTTCATGGTCACCGGCTTGCCGACGGCCTTCACCTTCTCCTCGTAGAAGCCGATCACGGCGGCCGGGCTGGCGGCCACCCGGTAGACGACGCTGCCGCCCTTGCCGACGCCGCTCTCGCCGACCACGCTGGTCGAGACCACGGCGCCTGGATACAGCGGCGCATAGCCGGGAGTGGCGACGGTCGAGGCGGCCGCGCCGACCGAGACGGTGGCGCCGTCGCTGGTGACCGTCTGTCCGGGTCCCGGCGGTCCGGCAGGCGTGGCCGACGATTCAGCCTTGGCGGCGGGTTCGGCCGGGGCCGGCGTCTCGGACTCCTTCTTGCCGCAGGCGGCCAGCACAAGCACCGCCGAGGCGGCGACAAGCGAGAAGCGGATCATGGACATGGAAGCTCCGACGGCAGTGCGCCGATGTAAGCGCCCCGACAGGCCATAAGCAACCGCCGCTCCGGGGGTTCCCGAAGCGGCGGCGCGGGGTGTGTCTATTGGAACAGCTTGGCCCAGTTGCGCTTGGTCCGGTTCTTCCAGGCCCCGCGGTGGTAGGCGTCCGAGCCGATCAGCGGCACGACCGTGGTGGCTTCGGCGAAGACCATCTGTTCGAAGGTGGTGTCCACCTTGCCCCAGCTGGCCGCCTCCTTCAGGGTCGAAGACGAGCAGGCCCCGTCACGCACGTCGGCGACGGTGATCTGCACCGCGTATTTGTGCATGTCGGCCTCGACGCCGAGGATCTCGGCGCAGACCACGGTGTCCTGGGCGAAGTTCTTGGGGACACCGCCGCCGACCATGAACAGGCCGGTGGTGCCGGCCGCGATCTTGATGTCGGTCAGTTCGCGGAAGTCGGCGATGGCGTCCAGCATCAGGTAGGGCTTCCTGGCCGCGATCCGTTCTTTCTGGTGCTTGACCAGGCCAAAGCCGGCCGAGCTGTCGACGAAGGCCGGGCAGAAGATCGGCACGCCCTCCTCATAGGCGGTCTGGATCAGGCTGCCGGGCTTCTTGGCGTTGCCCTCGGAGAGCCACTTGCCGATTTCCCAGATGAATTCACGGCTGGAATAGCCGCGCGGCTCCAGCCGGTTGGCGATCTCCAGGATGGTGTGGTCGCAGGCCTGGAGTTCTTCCTCGTCGATGTAGGTGTCGTAGATGCGGTCGATGTAGTTCTCGCGCAGCACATTGTCGTCGACCGGGCCGGCGGCCTGGTAGTGCTTGAAGCCGAGGGCCTCGAAGAAATCCATGTCGATGATCGAGGCGCCGGTGGCGACGATGGCGTCGACCATGCCGAACTTCACCATGTCGCGGTAGACATGCATGCAGCCGCCCGCCGAGGTGGAGCCGGCCAGGATCAGCCAGGGCGAGCAGTCCGGGTCCTCGATGGCCATCGAGAAGATGTCGGCGGCGCGGGCGGTGTCGCGGCTCGAGAAGCTCATCTTGCGCATGGCGTCGATGATCGGCCGGGCGTCGAAGCTGGTCATGTCGACATGTTCGACGGTGGAGCCCAGCAGCTGGGCCTTGGTGTTCGGAACAGGAGCGTTCATCGCTTCAGGTTTCCCTTTGGATATGAGCGCCCGTCCAAGGCAAAGCGTCCGCTGGCCCGGACGGAGCGACGGGCCAGCGGCTTAACGAATGAAACGCGGACTATTTCCGCCGGCGCTTCCTGCCCTTGGGGCGTGACAGTCTGACGACGTTGCTCGCCGGCCTGGGGGCCGGGATCGAGCGGCGGGCCAGGCCGAACATCGAGGCCATCGGCGCGTCGGTGACTTCGACCATCTCGGTCTCGCCAAAGCCGTTGAACCGGGTGGTCATGGCGACGCCGTAGGCGCCGAGCATGCCGATCTCGATGAAGTCGCCTTCCTGGATGTCGGCCGGCAGGTAGAAGGGGCCGGGCATGTGGTCCAGGGAGTCGCAGGTCGGGCCGTAGAAGCGGAACGGCTTCAGATCGCCTTCCACTTCCTGGGCGTTCTCGCCTTCGCCGCGGTAGAGCTTGACCGGAAAGGGCCATTTGACGTGCGCCGCGTCGAACAGCGAGCCGTAGCTGCCGTCGTTGAGGTACAGCGCCTCGCCCTTGCGCAGCTCGACCCGGGTCAGCAGCGAGGTCGATTCGGCGACCAGGGCCCGGCCGGGTTCGCACCACAGCTCGGTCGTCTCCGACACCGGCATCTCGTTGAAGCCGCGTTCGATGGCCGAGAAGTAGTCGTCCATGTCCGGCGGGATCATGCCCGGGTAGATCGACGGGAAGCCGCCGCCCACATCGACCACGTCGGCGAAGACGCCGGCGCGGACCAGGGACCGGCCGACCTGGGCCATGGCCGCCTGGTAGGCGGTCGGGCGCATGCACTGGCTGCCGACGTGGAAGGAGACGCCCATCAATTCGCTCGTCGCCTGGCGGGCGGCCAGCAACAGGCTGGGGGCTTCGAACGGGGTGACCCCGAACTTGCCCGACAGGCTGAAGTTGGCGCCTTCCGCGTCGACCGCCATGCGGACGATGAGGTTCAGGTCGCGCGCCCCGCCGGTGGCGTCGATGATCTTGGCCAGCTCTTCGTGGGTGTCGAGCGCGAAGGTGCGCACGCCGTAGTCGAAGTAGGCCTGGGAGATCGCCCGACGGCTCTTCACGGGATGCATGAAGGCCATCTGCGAGCCCGGGGCGTGCTCCGCCACAAGCGCGATTTCCGGAATCGACGCGACGTCGAACCGGGTCACACCATTCTGGACAAGCGTCTCTATGACCCACGGCGAAGGATTGGCCTTCACAGCGTAGAGGACGTCACCCTTGAACTTCGTCTGGAACCAGCGCGCTGCTGCGGCTACGGCATCGCGTCGCACGAGTGCGACAGGATGTTCCGGAGACCGCTCGCGGACCAGGTCCAGGGGAGTGTGGTACGTGTGCAATTCACGTAAACCCCTGTTAGTTGTTAAACCCAGGCCGGCGTTAGCAGCGTAGTTGGACACGGGGTCCGCCGGAGCCGGGCGATATGGGGCATGGGCCCCCCCATGTAAAGTGGTTTTTATACCCCCCTGCCCGACAACGCCTGCCCTGACGTCGCAAGGGTTGGCGCGAAACGCCGCAGTTCGCCCCCGCGAGCGCGCAAGGTTGCGGAAAGCCTGCCAGATAGCGTAACGGATTGGGGCAAGATTTCCTGCGTGGCCGCGCCCTCAGAAGAGACACATGACGCAAGACGCCGTTCTCCAGGTCCGGGGAGTCTCCAAGACCTTCGGCAAGCGCCGCGCCCTCGACGGCGTGTCGCTGGACGTGAACAGGGGCGAGATGGTCGCCCTGATCGGACCCTCGGGCTCCGGCAAGTCCACCCTGCTGCGCTCGATCGACGGTCTGCAGACCATCGACGGCCCGGGCGGGACGATCACCGCCTTCGGCACCACCACCCAGGCCAAGGGCAAGGTTGGCGAAAAGGTGCGCGACGCCCGCATCCGCATCGGCTTCATCGCCCAGCAGTTCAATCTGGTCGGCCGGCTTTCGCTGTTCAGCAATGTGGCCCTGGGGTCGCTCGGCCGCATCGGCTTCTGGCGCGGCATGCTCGGCCAATGGCCGGACGAGACCAAGGTCGCGGCCATGCAGGCCCTGCACCGTGTCGGCGTCTCGGATTATGCCGGCCAGCGGGCCAACACCCTGTCGGGCGGCCAGCAGCAGCGCGGCGCTATCGCCCGTGCACTGGTGCAGAAGGCCAAGATCATCCTAGCGGATGAGCCTGTCGCCTCGCTCGACCCCGTCTCGGCCCGCAAGGTCATGGAGATCCTGCGCGAGCTGAATCAGGACGACGGCCTGACCGTCATCGTCACCCTGCACCAGGTCGACTACGCGATGCGCTACTGCGACCGCGTCGTGGCGCTGAAGGCCGGCAAGATGGTCTATGACGGTCCGCCGTCCGGCCTGCACAAACCCAAGCTTGTCGAAATCTACGGCCCGGAATTCGAAGACGTCTTCTGGGAAGGAGCCCCGCAATGATCCGTCGCGCCCTGCTCGGCGTCACCGCCGCCCTGTCGATCGCCGCCCTTGTCGGCTGCGGCGGCGGCGACAAGCCAGCCGCCAAGAACGAGGTGACCTTCTCGATCCTCTCCACTGAGTCCGCCCAGAACATGGAAGGCTACTGGCAGCCGATCCTCAAGGACATGGAGAAATCCACGGGCCTGACGGTGAAGCCCTTCTTCTCCTCCAGCTACAGCGCCCTGATCGAGGCCATGCGCTTCAAGCAGACCGATCTGGGCTGGTTCTCGAACCGCTCCGGGCTGGACGCCGTGCGCCGGTCGAACGGTGAGGTGTTCGCCCGCACCTTCGACGACTCGGGGACCGACGGCTACCGCTCGATCATCCTGGTTCGCAAGGACAGCCCGATCACCCAGGCCGACCTGCTGAAATGCGACAAGCGCCTGACGCTGGGCATGGGCGACGTGAAGTCGACCTCCGGCAACCTAGCCCCGATGGCGCTGTTCTTCACGCCGGCCGGCATCGATCCGGCCGAGTGCTTCAAGACCGTGCTGACCGCCACCAACTACCAGGCCAACATGTTCGCCGTGGCCAACGGCAAGCTCGATGCGACGGTGGGCAATTCGACCGCTCTGCAGCTCAGCCTGGCGCGGGGCGACAAGCAGACCAGCCAGCTGAAGACGATCTGGGAGTCCGAGATCCTGCCGGAAGACCCCATCGTCTGGCGCAAGGACCTCGACCCGGCGGTGAAGGAAAAGCTGCGCCAGTTCTTCCTGACCTATGGCCAGGGAAATACGCCAGAAGCCGCCCAGCAACGGGCCAACATGAAGAAGCTGAGCATCGGCGGCTTCCGGCCGGCCGATGACAGCCACCTGCTGTTCGTCCGCAAGATGGAGGCCGGCGAGGAGCTGGGCCTGGCGCAAAAGGCCAAGGATCCGGCCAAGATCGCCGATGCCCAGAAGAAGCTGAACGCTGTCAGCGCCGAGGCCGCCGCCGCCGCGGCCAAGGCGCCGCCTGCCGGGACCAACTGATCCGACCATGTCCCAAGAAGCCACCACCCTTTCGCCGCCCACCCAGCCCCTGTCGGCGCGCGGCTTCGATCTGCTGATCTGGGGCGGCCTGGCCGTCCTGCTGATTGTCAGCTTCGGCCCAGCCCAGATCAACAAATTCTCCGACCTGATCTCGGGATCGGGGAACATGCAGAGCTTCGCTAAGGAGTTCTTCGCCCCCTTCAACCCCACACGCCCGGACTTTCCGGAAGCGCTGCTGACCGCCAAATGGCCGCTCTACGTCTCGAAGATGTGGGAGACGATCCAGATGGCGCTGTGGGGCACCTTCCTGGCCATCGTGGTGGCCATTCCGCTGGGCCTGCTGGGCGCCCGCAACATCGCGCCGGTGTGGATTCAGCAGCCCGTCCGGCGGGTTCTCGACCTGGTGCGGTCTATCCCAGACCTCGTGCTGGCGGTCATCTTCATCACCGCCGTCGGGCTCGGCCCCTTCGCCGGCGTCATGGCGATGATGTTCAACACCGGCGGCGTGCTGGCCAAGCTGTTCGCCGAGGCCGTTGAGTCCATCGACAAGGGTCCCGTCGAGGGCGTGCGCGCCACCGGCGCGGTCAATCTGCAGGAGATCGCCTGGGGGGTGCTGCCGCAGGTCGCCCCGCTGTGGACCGGCTACGCCCTCTACCGCTTCGAGAGCAACAGTCGCGCCGCCACGGTGCTCGGCCTGATCGGAGCCGGCGGCATCGGCCAGGTGCTGATTGATTCGACCAACAGCTTCGCTTACGACCAGACCGGCTGCATCGTGCTGGTCATCGTCGTTGCGGTGTCGGGCATCGACCTGCTCAGCCAGGCCATCCGTACCCGGTTGCTCTGACGGCGGATCAAATCCGCCGCCTGTCGCTGGACTGTCGCACAAGCTTCGTATGGACGGTCCGACCTCTTGGGGATCGTCCTATGAAGCGCCTGTTCGCCTCCGCTATCGCCCTGATCGCGCTCGCCAGCGCCGGCAGCGCCTGGGCGGCCCGCGACTACGTCTGGGCGGCCGGCTCCTCGACGGTGTTTCCGTATACCACGCGGGTGGCCGAGACCTACGCCCGCAAGACCGGCTCGCGCACCCCCAAGGTCGAGAGCCTGGGCACCGGCGGCGGGATCAAGCTGTTCTGCGGCGGGGCGGGAGACGCCTTCCCGGACATCGCCAATGCCAGCCGGCCGATGAAGAAGTCGGAATACGAGACCTGCCAGAAGAACGGCGTCACCGACATCCTCGAGATCAAGGTCGGCTATGACGGCATCGTCCTGGCCATGGACAAGCGGGCCCCGGACTTCAACATCAAGCTGGAGCACCTGTTCCTGGCCCTGTCGGCCGATGTGCTGCGCCAGGGGCGGCTGCAGAAGAACCCCTATCTGAACTGGAGCCAGATCGGCGCCGGCCTGCCGCCCAGCAAGATCCTGGTCTACGGCCCGCCGCCGACCAGCGGCACCCGGGACGCCTTCCTGGAGCTGGGCATCGAGGCCGGCGCCGCCCGCTTCGACCTGCTCAAAGCGATGAAGAAGGACGACGAGAAGGCCTTCAAGGGCAAGGTCGGTCCGCTGCGCAACGACCGCTGGATCGATGCCGGCGAGAACGACAACGCCATCGTCCAGACCCTGACCCGCACCCCCGGGTCGGCCGGGGTGTTCGGCTATTTCTTCTACGAAGAGAACATGGACAAGGTGAAGGTCGCCTCGATCGACGGGGTGCGGCCGACCTTCGAGACCATCGCTTCGGGCAAGTATCCGCTCAGCCGCTCGCTCTACATCTATGTCAAGAAATCCCGCCTCGACCTGACCCCCGGCCTGCGCGCCTTCGTCAAGGAATACAGCTCCGACGCCGCCTCCGGGCGCGGCGGCTATCTGCAGGAACGCGGCATGATTCCGCTGCCGCCGGCCATGCACGAGGGCGTCAAGGCGACGGTGAAGGCGGGAACGCCGATGGCGGCTCCGGCCAAATGATTTCCGCGCCTCCCGGCGAATGCCGGGGTCCAGATCCAGGCTTCGTATCCGCCGATCAGTCCTGAATACCTCACTCTACGAACCGGGCCCCGGCATTCGCCGGGGTGAGCGGATCATTGAGAAGTCACCTCACTGATCCAAGCCCCGGCGCCGGCCAGCGCCTTGCGGCCGGCGGACAGCTGGCCCGACCAGGCGTGCCAGACGTGCAGCATCTCAGGCCAGATCTCCATCCGCACGGCGACGCCCGCCAGCCCGGCGGCCTCGGCCACGGCGATGCTGTCGCTCAGCAGCACCTCGGCTCCGCTGACGTGGATCAGGATCGGCGCCAGGCCGGTGAAGTCGCCCAGCGCCGGTGAGGCGTGCGGGTGGGACGGGTCGGCGCCGTTCAGGTAGGCGGCGGCGAACTCGTTCAGGCCGGCGACGCTGATCATCGGGTCGAGGTGCTGCACGCTGCCGTAGGCCTTGCCGACCTGGCGCAGGTCGGCCCAGGGGCTGATGCAGAACAGCCCCGCGGGCTGAGGCAGGCCGGCATCGCGCAGGGCCAGGGCCACGGCCAGGGTCAGGCCGCCGCCGGCGCTGTCGCCGGCGATGACCATGCGGGCCGGATCGATGCCGGCCTCGAGCAGATGCGCCCAGGCCTTGACCCCGTCCTCCACGGCGGCCGGGAAAGGGTTCTCGGGGCCCATCCGGTAGTCGGGCACGAGGATCGGGCAGCCGGCCTCCAGGGCCAGCCGGGCGGCCGTCGGCCGATGGCTGGTCGGGCTGCCCAGCACATAGCCGCCGCCGTGCAGGTAGAGGATCTGGCGGCTCTCGTCGTAGCCCTGCGGCACCAGGCCCTCGGCGGCCATGCCGTCGATGTCCACCGGCACCACCAGTGTCCCTTCCGGCAGGCTCCCGATGGCGCCGAAGCCGTCCATGGCGACACGGCGCTCGGCCCAGGTCGGTCTGGGCGCGTCGGCCGGCGGCTGCAGCGAGGCGTAGTAGGCCCGCACCGCCGCGATCTCCGGATCGCGCCATTTGATCTCGTCCGCCATGCCGTCCTCCCTTTTGCAGCCGTACGGTACGGCGTCGTCAGGGCTGGCGGAAACGAAAACGGGGAGGCGACCGCTAAGTCGCCTCCCCGCATCGCGTCCCGAAGGACAGCAATCAGAACTTGAAGTTGACCTCCGCGCCGAAGGTGCGCGGTTCGTTGAAGTTTGCGTAGTCACCGATGGCGTTGGTGCCGGAGCGGTTCTCGGCCGAGCGGCGGTAGATGTGCTCTTCGTCGAGCAGGTTCCGCGACCAGAGCGACAGGGTGATGTTCTTGCCCTCCTGGACCTCCCAGTCGGCCAGCGCCACCCGGCCGTTGACGATGAAGGAGTCGTCGGTCTTCTGGGCGAACTGTTCGAAGCTCTGGGTGCCTTCGGCGTAGGCGAAGTCAACGTGGAACTTCAGGTCCGCGAACGACAGCGGCTGGGTGTAGTCGACCGCCAGGCTGGCCGCGTTCGGCGGGGTGTAGATGATGTAGACGGGCTGCACCGTGCCGCAGGCCGGGCAGGCCGGCGAGGCGGGGAAGGGGTTCTGGGCGTCCGGCACGCTGGTGTCGGTGTAGGCATAGCCCAGGGTAAGGCGCAGGTTGTCCGTGACGTCGATGGTGCTTTCGATCTCCAGACCACGGATTTCCGTGGTGCCGGGGGCGTTGACGGTCTCGACGGTGTTGCGGTTGCTGCCCGAGACCGGATCCGGAGCCACGAGGGTGAACTCGATCTGGCTGTTGGTGCGGTCCATGCTGAAGGCGGCGACGTTGAGGGTCATCCGGTCGAAGAAGCGGGCCTTCATGCCGATCTCGTAGCTCTTCACCTCTTCCGATTCGAAGGGGGCGAAGGTCAGCGAGCGGGAGTTGGCGCCGCCAGCGCGGTAGCCGGTCGCGTAGGTGGCGTAGAAGTTGATGTCGTCGGTGACGTCGTAGGCGACGGTCACGGTCGGGTCGAAGCGCTCTTCCTTCAGGTCGAAGGTGAAATTCCGAGGCTGGTTGCTGACCTTGTAGAGCTTGCCGTCCTTCTCGTCGCTGGTGTAGCGGCCGCCCAGGGTGATCTTCAGGTTTTCGTCGAGGATCGGCGGGGTCCAGACGGTGTGGACAAACAGGCCGGCGCTCTTGGCGTGAGCGAAGCTGCCGCGGTCGATGGAGCGGAAGCCGCGGGTGATGCCGGCGGTCTTGGGGTCACGCACGACATAGTCGCCGTTGGAGCCGACGTAGGCCAGCGAGCTCGGCGTCGCCGCCTCTTCCCAGGCCTTTTCGTTGAAGAAGTAGAGGCCGACGACGAAGTCGAAGTTCTCGCCGATGTTGCCGACCAGCTGGAACTCCTGGCTGCGCTGCAGCTGCTCCATGTCCGACAGGCTGTAGCGCGAGAAATTGCGGGCCGAGTTGCCGGCCGGAGCGTTCGGCTGGAACACCGGGGCGCGGTTGGGGCCGCCGGCGTTGTCGTACTGCTGGACCGCCACTTCGCGGTAGGCGGTGATCGAGCGCAGCAGGAGGTCCGGGGTGATGTCCCAGCTCATGTTCAGGGTGTGGCCGGAAATTTCGTCGATGCTGGGCTGCTGCGGCACGCCGATGTCGGCGCGATCCTGACGCTCGGTATGGACGCGGACACCGGGGGCCAGCGGCGAGATGGTGCCGGCGGGACGCGGGAACGCCGTCGACACCGGCAGGTTCAGGGGGTTGTAGCTGACCAGCTGGCTGAGGAACGGCGTGGTTTCGCTGTGACCGGTGTCGTAGGCGTAGGTCGCCTCGAAAACGTCGACCGGGCGCCAGCGCACCGCGGCCTTGAAGCCGTGGCGATCGAGGTAGTTCCAGCCGGTCTCGCCTTCCATCGGGTTCTCGGTGGTGGCGTCATGGTACTGCAGGGCGGCGTCGAGCTTGACGCTGAAGCCCATGACTTCCGGGAAGTCGAGGTGACCCTCGACGTTGTGGCCGTTGTAGTTGCTGATGCCGGCCGTGCCGCGGAAGCCGAACTCGCCCGAGGGTTGGCGGGTGACCAGGCTGACCGCGCCGCCTTCGGTGTTGCGGCCGAACAGGGTGCCTTGCGGACCGCGCAGCACTTCGACGCGCTCGAGGTCGAGCATCGAGGCGTTCAGGCCCTGCTGCTTACCCAGGTAGACGCCGTCGAGGTAGATGCCGACGCCCTGTTCGCGGGCGGGCTGGTTGGCGTCGCCGGGGACGATGCCGCGGATGCCGACGGTCAGGGCGCTCTGGCGGGACTCGAAGGTCGAGACGCGCAGGCTGGGCAGCTGGCCGGCGATGTCGAGGAAGGAGGTGACGTGAGCCGCTTCCAGCTGCTGGACGCCGACCACGGAGATGGCGATCGGGGTGTCCTGCAGGTTGGTTTCGCGCTTGGTGGCGGTGATGACGACCGTCTCCACCTCGCCGGCGTCCGCCGCGTCGGCGGCCGCCTCGGCCTCGGCCGCGAAGGCGGCGGGCGCGACGGCGGTGGCCGCCAGGGCGGCGAGGAGCGCGGCGCTGGCTGTCAGCCGCATGCGCAGGTTCATCGGCTTGGTCTTCATTGTCTTTGGATCCCCATCTGTGACGGCGCGTCCGGCTACGGGCCGCGCCCGCGCCTCGTCGTTTCGAACGCCCGGCCAGCGGGGCTTTCGCACGGCAAGGTCACGGCGAGGCGACGGGACGGTGACGGATGGGAGTCGTTGGGAAGACAGATTTGCGACGACCGGGGGCGCCGTCCGCGGTCGGGCCGGATGCAACGAAAGCCGCCGGCGACGGGGACAAGCCCATCGCCGGCGCTGCAGATAGTCAGAGGTGTTGAGGCCGGTAAGGGACCGGCGAGGCGATGCTAGGCCTGCATCGTCCAGCCCTCGACGCCCATCGCCGCCTGGCGGCCGGCTTCCGAACGGGTGGGATGGGGATGGCAGGTGCGGGCGACGTCTTCCGACGCCGCCGAGAAGGCCATGGCCACGCAGTACTCGCCGATCATCTCGCCGGCCTGCGGGCCGATGATGTGGACGCCGAGGATGCGGTCGGTCTTGGCGTCGGCCAGGACTTTCGCGAACCCTTCGGTCTCGTGGTTGATCTTGGCGCGGCTGTTGGCGGTGAAGGGGAACTTGCCGACCTTGTAGGCGACGCCCTCGGCCTTCAAGGCGTCCTCGGTCTTCCCGACCCAGGCGACCTCCGGATAGGTGTAGATCACCCCCGGCACCAGGTTGTAGTCGACATGGCCCGCCTTGCCGGCGATCAACTCGATACAGGCGACCGCGTCTTCCTCGGCCTTGTGGGCCAGCATCGGGCCGTAGATCACGTCGCCGATGGCCCAGACGTTCTCGGCGCTGGTCTTGAAGTGGTCGGTCTCGATGACGCCGCGCTTGTCGGGCGTGATCCCGACCGTCTCCAGGCCGAGGCCCTCGGTGAAGGCGCGCCGGCCGATGGCCAGCAGCACATAGTCGGCCCTCAGCGTCTCGGCCTCGCCGCCGGCGGCGGGCTCGAGGGTCAGCTCGACATCCTTCTTGCCGGCCTTGGCGCCGGTGACCTTGGTCCCCAGCTTGAAGGTCATGCCCTGCTTGGTCAGGCTGCGCTGGAAGGTCTTGGCGGTCTCTTCGTCGACGCCGGGCGTGATGCGCGGCAGGTATTCGACGACGGTGACTTCCGCGCCCAGGCGGCGCCAGACCGAACCCAGCTCCAGGCCGATGATGCCGGCGCCGACCACGATCAGCTT
>SDZP01000376.1 GCA_004144935.1 Caulobacteraceae bacterium
GCAGGTGACCTCGGGCGTCAGGCTGGAAGAGGCCGGCGTCGGCAACGTCAGCCAGCTGACTCAGCTGGTCCCGACCCTGCAGGTGCTGTCGCCCAACGGCCGCAACACCGCCCTGACCATCCGGGGGCTCGGCGCCTCCTACGGCCTGGCCAACGACGGGCTCGAGCAGGGCGTCGGCATCTATGTGGACGGGGTCTACAACAGCCGTCCGGGGGCGGCGCTGTCGGACTTCATCGACATCGAGCGGGTCGAGGTGCTGCGCGGGCCGCAGGGCACGCTGTTCGGCAAGAACACCACCGCCGGGGCGCTGAACATCGTCACCCAGGACGCCTCGCTGACCGACTTCGAGGCGCGGGTCGAGGGCAGCATCGGCAGCTATGACTTCAAGCAGTTCAAGGCCACCGTCAGTTCGCCCATCGTCAAGGACGTGCTCGGCTTCCGGCTGTCGGCGGTGGCCACCTACCGCGACGGAGACGTCTACAACACCGTCCAGAAGAAGGACCAGAACGCCCGCGAGAGCGAAACCGTGCGCGGCCAGCTCTACTGGCAGGCGACCGACAAGCTGTTGCTGCGCTTCGCCGCCGACTACACCAGCCAGCAGCCGGAATGCTGCACCCAGCTGTTCTACAAGTACGGCCCGACCCTCAAGCCCGCCAACCAGCAGTACCCGGCCCTCGCCGCCGGCAAGGGCTATGCGCCGCCGAGCACGAACATCTTCGACCGCAAGGCCGACGTCGACGACCTGATCCAGGCCGACCAGTGGCTGAGCGGCCTGGCGCTGACCGCCGACTACGACTTCGACTTCGCCACGCTGACTATCATCGCCGCCCACCGCGAATGGGACTGGGAACCGCGCAACGACCGCGACTACACCGCCCTGGACGTCACGCGCCGGTCGAACAATCCTTCGCACCAGAAGCAGGACACGCTGGAAATCCGGCTGGGCTCCAACGGCTCCAACACGGTCGACTGGACGGCGGGCCTCTACTACTTCGACCAGAACATCACCACGCACGGGGTCACAGAGTATGGCGATGACGCCACCTACTGGCTGCTTCCGGGGACGGTGACGCCGCCGGCCCTGCTGTCGGGCTATACCGTGTTCAACGACTCGACCATCGACACCACCAGCTACGCGGCGTTCGGCCAGCTGACCTGGAACATCACCGACCGGCTGCGCATCACGCCCGGCATCCGCTACACCCAGGAAGACAAGGAAGGCGCCTACGTCGCCACGGTGACCGGGGGTCTGGTCACCGCCGATCCCGTGCTGATCAGCCGCCGCAACGGCGTCGCCCGGCCACAGGCCTATGAGGCCGAGACCAGCGACGGCTCTTGGTCGGGCCAGGTCGCCGTTTCCTACGACATCACCGACAAGGCGCACCTCTATGGCACCTGGTCGCAGGGCTTCAAGTCGGGCGGCATCAACATGGCCGGCATCCCGACCACCTCGGCCGGCCTGCCGTCGCTGACCAACGCCGTCGTCAAACCGGAGGAGGTCACCACCTATGAGGTGGGGATCAAGACCCAGCTGTTCGACGACCTGGTCGTGCTCAACGCCGCGCTGTTCGCCACAGACGTCGAGAACTTCCAGGCCAACGTCGTCGACACCGGCCCCGGAGCCCTGCGCGGCTACCTCGCCAACGCCGAGAAGGTGACGCTGAAGGGGGTGGAAATCGACGCCACCACCCGCTCGATCGGCGGCTTCACCTTCTATGCCAACCTGGCCTACACCGACGCCGAATACGACAGCTTCGAGAACGGGCCCTGCCCGCTGGAGCGGATCGGGACGTCGACGGCGGCCTGCGACCTGTCGGGCGAAGAACTGCCGGGCGTGTCGAAGTGGGCCGGCTCCTTCGGCGGCGAGTACCGCCAGAACCTGACGCTCGGCAAGTTCGTCGGCGAGGCCTATGCCGGCGTCGACGCCAACTTCCGGTCGGCCTATTTCGCCGACGCGGCGGTGTCGAAATATGCCCGCCTGCCGGCCTATGAACTGGTCAACCTGCGCGCCGGTTTCCGGTCCGATAGCGGCTGGGAAGCCTACGTCATGGTGCGGAACGCCTTCGACGAGGAGTACGTCCAGAACATCACCATCGTGTCCGGCAACTCCGGCCTGATCGTCGGGACGCCCGGTGAGGACCGCACCGTCAGCCTGACGCTGAAGGCCCGGTACTAACCCTCCTTATCCGCTCATCCCGGCGAAGGCCGGGATCCAGCCCACCCGCCGATGTTCGTGGTCAATCCGCGAGGTCGGCTCTCCTTCAGCTTGATCCCGGCCTTCGCCGGGATGAGCGGAGGGGGGGGTGTGCAACTCCCCGGGCGCGACCACGTTGGACTCCCCGAATCGGAGACCTTCCCATGGCTGCCCGCCCTACCTGGCAAGGCCACCTGCGCCTGTCGCTCGTCACCTGTCCCGTCGCCCTCTACACGGCCACCCAGGCCAGCGGCGAGGTGCACTTCAACCTTCTGCACAAGGACACCCACAACCGCATCCGGATGATCCCCACCGATCCCGAGATCGGGCCGGTCGAGCGCAAGGATCTGGTCAAGGGCTACGAGTACGAGAAGGACAGCTACATCGTCGTCACCCAGGACGAGATCGACGCCGTGCGGCTGGAGAGCACCCGAACCATCGACATCGACCGGTTCGTCGACGCTGGCGACATCGACCGGTTGTACTGGGACAATCCCTACTACCTGGTCCCCGACGGCAAGCTGGCGCTCGATGCCTTCAGCGTCATCCGGGACGCCATGGGCAAGACCAGGAAGGTGGCCCTGGCGCGCCTGGTCATGCACCAGCGCGAGCGGCTGCTGGGCATCGAGCCGAGGGGCAAGGGGCTGATCGCCTGGTCGCTGCGCTCGAACAAGGAGGTGCGCGACGTCGCCGACTACTTCGACGACATCCCGGCCCACAAGGGCGACAAGGAGATGGTCGCCATCGCCGAGAAGATCATCGAGCAGAAGGAAGGGCCGTTCGACCCCACCAAGTTCAATGACCGATACGAGGACGCGCTGCGCGACCTGATCACCGAGAAGAAGAAGGGCAAGGGCCGCACGGTGAAGGCGGAGGAGCCGGACGACACCAATGTCGTGGACCTGATGGCGGCGCTGCGGAAGAGCCTGGAGACCAAGGGCAAGGCCGCGCCGGAGAAGAAGGCGGCCCCGGCCAAGAAGCCGGCCGCGAAGGCCCCGGCGAAGAAGCGGGCTTAGGGCGGTGGTCGTTCCAAAGCTCCGCTCATGCTCGCGAATGCGGGCATCCATACGCCTCTAGGCGGTTCTCAGAACCACAAATGTTGTGCCCTGTTGCTCGCCAACGGTGGGAAGGCTGCCGATGCATGGATGCCCGCATTCGCGAGCAT
>SDZP01000051.1 GCA_004144935.1 Caulobacteraceae bacterium
GTCCTGGATCGTCCGCCGCGCGCCGGAAGCCCGGCCGACCCCCGGCGCCCAGCTGCCGCGTCCCTTCGTGCTGCTGGTGCCCGGCGGCAACGAGAAGGCGCCGGAGAAGCGCTGGCCGACCGACAAATTCGCCCAGCTGGCCGGCAGGCTGTTCGCAGGCGGCTACGACATCGTCATCATCGGCGGGCCGCAGGAAAGCGCCCTCGCCCGAACCATCCAGAAGACCGTTGGTCGGGCCCGCGACCTCACAGGCCGCACCGATTTTGCCCAGATCGCCCTGCTCGGCGCCCGCTCGGCGCTGGCGGTTGGCAATGACACCGGGCCGCTGCACCTGATCGCCGCCGCCGGGGCGCCGACCGTGGCCCTGTTTTCGGCCAGCTCGGACGCCGGCGTCACAGGGCCCCGCGGCCATGTCGCCGTCCTGCACGCGCCGACCCTGGCCGACATGTCCGTCGACACGGTGGCCAACGCAAGCTTCTCGCTGCTGCCGCGATAGAAGACGGCCGCGGACCTCTCGCCCGAGGAGCCCGCGGCCCTTGCTGGTCTAGCTGAGCGACGATGTCCCGCGAGAGGTCGCGGTCGAGGTCGTCGTGGTCTCGCTCCGGCTGGAGCCATCGCTGACCCGCAGGTTGTTCTGGACGTGCCTGGCGCCCGAGATGCGGTCGGCGAGGTCCTCGGCGTGGCGCTTGGCGTGGCGGCTGTCCACCGTGCCGCTGAGGGTCACCTCGCCATCCTGAACCGCGACCTGAATACCCGAGGCGTCGAGGTGAGCGTCCTCGGTCAGGCGGTCGTTGACGTCCTCGCGGATGCGATCATCGGACCGCCGGTAATCGGCCGGGCCACGCCCACGGTGGGGTCCCTGCGTCTCGCCATCGGTCGCCGCCTGGACGTAGGGGTTGGGATCGCCAAAGCCGGTGTCACGGCCGGCGCCGTAGCGCGCTTGCGACCCGCGGCCGTATTCGCCGTAGCCGCCTCCGCGGAAATCACCGCCCGAGCGATCCTGGGCGCCGCGATAGCCGCCACGGGAGTCGGCGCGACGGGCGTCGTAGCTGTCGCGGTCGCTCCACTCGGCGCCGTAATAGCGGTTGTTCTGATCGTAGCCGTAGTTCTGGCCCCGTTGGCTGGAGCGATCGCGGCCGCCCTGGTCGAACCGCCGGGCGTCGCCCAGATAGTCCTCGCCGGGATAACCGGTCGGGCCGCCGGCCCCATAGTTCCGGGCCCCGTAGTCGCCGTAGTAGCGGTCGGCGCGGTCGCCGGCGTTCCAAGATCGGTCTTCACGTCCGCCCTGGTTCTGGGCCGGGCCCGCCGGGTTGTGCCCGTCGATGAACCGTCGCTCCTCGCGCGACTGCCGGTCGCGGTCACGGAATTCGCTGGCGCCGCGCCAGTCGGGTTCATGCTCGCTGCTCCACCGTTGATTGGCCATGTCTGTTCTCCGTTGCGCTTCAAACGACGAAGGGGGCGCGCCGCAGCACACCCCCTGTGGCTCAAAACGAGTTTCGACTTTGGCTGTTCCTGGAACTTTGATCACAACTCCAGCCGTCGCGGCTTTGTGAGCCGTCGTTCGATTGGCCGCCGCCGGCTAGCGGGAACTTCACTTGCGGCGCACCGCCGCAAGGGTCATATATCGCCAATGGACGCGGAACGCCCCCGGCGAGCCGCGCCTTTCGTATAAACAGATACCGGAGCAGAAGCCTATTCGCCGCCCTAACAATACGCCGCCCGTCAAAGACGGGCCGCGCATGAATGAAGACATTCGCGTTCCCCGCGTTCTTCTGATCGATCAGAACGGCGAGAAGCAGGGCGAGATGCCCATCTCCGCTGCTCTTGAGGCGGCTGAAGAGGCCGGTCTGGACCTCGTCGAGATCGTCCCCAACGCCAACCCGCCGGTCTGCAAGATCCTGGACTACGGCAAGTTCAAGTTCCAGGAACAGAAGAAGAAGAACGAGGCCCGCAAGCGGCAGAAGATCGTCGAGCTCAAGGAAATCAAGCTGCGGCCCAACATCGACATTCACGACTACGACGTGAAGGCCAAGTCGATGCACCGGTTCTTCGAGGAGGGCGACAAGGTCAAGGTGACCCTGCGCTTCCGCGGCCGTGAAATGGCTCACCCGGAACTGGGCATGAAGCTGCTCAACAAGGTCAAGGCCGACTTCGACGAAGTCGCCAAGGTCGAGCACGAACCCAAGATGGAAGGCCGCCAGATGATCATGATCCTCGCCCCGCGCTAGGATCGCCTCATCGGCAAAGATTGACGCCCCGGCTCGCGCCGGGGCGTTTTTCGTATCGGGCCGGGCGTTTCGCCTGGCCACCACCTTTGCTAGCATCCTCATCAGGTCTCGGGATTTCGGGGTCTGGGCGCTTGTGGGGGTGGACCTGGTGAAGCTGTTGGCGCGCGGCCTGGCCGCTCTGTTTCTGGTGCTTGCGCCCCTGTCGGCGGCGCCGTCGATAGCCGCCCCGCTATCGGCCTACGGCCGTCTGCCGCTGATCGAGGACGCCCAGATCTCGCCCGACGGGACGATGATGGCCTACGCCGTGACCAGCGGGGACGCCCGGATGGTGGTGGTCAAGACGGTCGCCGACGGCAAGATCGCAGCCGCCCTGAACGCCGGCGACCGCAAGGTCCGCGACGTCCAGTGGGCGACCTCCGGCTATCTGCTGATCTCCATCACCACCACCACCTACGTCCCCGGCCTGGTGGGACCCAAGCGCGAATACCTGCAGGTCGTGGCCTACGACCTGGCGACGAAGAAGCGCCGCGTGCTGATGGAGAAGGCCGCGGATGCCATGAACGTCGTCATCGGCCCGCCGATGGTCCGCATGCTGAAGGGCGAACCTCATGTCATCGTCGAAGGCGTCCACTGGGCCGGTGGCTCCACCAGCCGCGCCAGCCTGTTCGACATCCGGCTGTCGAACGGGGCCACGCGCGTTCACGAGCAGGCCCGGCCCAACACGACCGACTGGGTTGTCGCCAACGACGGGACCGCCATCGCCCAGACCGAGTACGACGCGGTCACCGGCGAATGGAGCCTGCGTTTCCAGCGGGGCAACCGTTGGGAAGTGGTCGACAGCCGCACCGCTCCGCTCAACCGGCCGTACCTGGCGGGCCTTGGCCAGGACGGGAAGTCGGTGTTGCTGATCACCAACGACGAGAAAAGCGACGCCCAGGTCACCCGCGAGTACCAACCCGATGGCTCGAGCCACCGGGAGCTCAAACTGCCCCCTTACGACGGCCTGCTGCGCGATCCCGCGACCCACGCCCTGATGGGAACCTGGGAGCTTGATGGCGACACCCTGATCTACAGCTTCTTCGACAAGAGGGACCAGGCCGTCTGGCGAGGCATCAGCAAGGCCTATCCGGGCAAGCAGGTCTATCTGACCTCCTGGAGCGATGACCGTCGCAAGATCGTGGTGCGGGTCGAGGATCCCACCGGCGGTCCGTTCTATGCGCTCGTCGATCTCGACACCGGCTCGGCCGCGATCCTCGGGATCGTCTACAGCGGCCTGAAGGCGGCAGACATCGCGGAGGTGAAGCCGGTCAGATACAAGGCCGCCGACGGCCTGGAAATCACCGGCTACCTGACCCTTCCCAAGGGCCGCGCCCCGAAGAACCTGCCGCTGATCGTCATGCCGCACGGCGGGCCCGCCTCGCGCGACGCCCCGGGCTTCGACTGGTGGGCCCAGGGCCTGGCCTCGCGCGGCTATGCTGTGCTGCAGCCCAACTTCCGCGGCTCCGACGGGTTTGGCCGTGACTTCCTGGAAGCCGGCTATGGGCAGTGGGGCCGCAAGATGCAGTCCGACCTGTCCGACGGGGTCCGCTACCTGGTGGCCGAGGGGACCATCGACAAGGCCCGCGTCTGTATCGTCGGCGCCAGTTACGGCGGCTATGCCGCCCTGGCCGGCGCGACCCTCGACAAGGGCGTCTACCGCTGCGCCGTGGCGGTGTCCGGCGTGGCCGACCTCAAACAGTTCCTGATCGACGAGTTGCGCTCCGACAACGGCCGTGAAACCGACGCCCAGCGCTATTGGTCCCGATTCCTCGGCGTCGACGGTCGGCGCGATCCGGACATCGCCGCGATCTCGCCCATCGCCCATGTGGCCGGAGGCGATGTGCCGGTCATGCTGATCCACGGCAAGGACGACACCGTGGTGCTCTATGGGCAAAGCCAGCGCATGTACGACGCCCTGCGCAAGGCCGGACGGCCGGTGGAGTTCGTGACCCTGAAAGCGGAGGATCACTGGCTGTCCCGCAGCGACACACGCCTGCAGACGCTCGAAGCTACCGTCGCCTTCGTCGAAAAGCACAACCCACCCAACTAGCCAGCCGGCGGCGGCAGGCGTAGGGCTCACCGCTCATGTCGGACCAACCCGCCTTCCCGCCGCCCGCGCCTCCGCCCGAAGACAAGCGGGCCCTGGCGATCCTGCTGGGTGTGGTGTTCATCAACATCGCCGGCTTTGGCGTGGTGATCCCGCTGCTGCCCTTCTACGCCTCCAGCTTCGGGGCGCCGCCCTGGCAGGTGATCGTCCTGTTCTCGGCCTACAGCCTGGGCAACTTTTTCGCCGAACCGATCTGGGGCAAACTCTCGGACCGCATCGGCCGCCGTCCGGTGCTGATGATCACCATCTTCGGCAACGCCGCCACCTATGTCGCCCTGGCCTTCACCGGCGACATCTGGCTGGCCATGGCCATCCGCTTCTGCGGCGGCATCCTGACCGGCAACATCTCCACCATCCAGGGCTACCTGGCCGACGTTACGCCGCCGGAAAAGCGGGCCGGTCGCATGGGGTTCATGGCGGCCGCCTTCAGCCTCGGCTTCGTCACCGGGCCGGTGCTGGGCGGCCTGCTGGCGGATCCGAGCCAGGGCACGGCGGGCTTTCGCCTGCCGCTGCTGATCGCGGCGGGCCTCGCGCTAACCGCCGGCGTCGGTGTCACCCTGTTCGTGCGGGAGACCCGCCACGTGCACAAGGACGCTCCGCGCCGCGGTCGCTTCGAGGGCCTCAGCGACGCCATGGCCCATCCGGTCATTCGCCGGGTGCTGGTCGTCAGCCTGATCGCCATGGCCGGGTTCGCCGGCATGGAGGCTACCTTCGGCCTGTGGGCCCAGAACCAGTTCCGCTGGGGTCCGCGCGAGATCAGCCTCTGCTTCCTGTGCATCGGCATCACCGCCGCCCTGGCCCAGAGCCTGCTGACCGGCTGGATGGCCCGGCGGGTCGGCGAGGCGGCGACGCTGATGACCGGCCTTGTGCTGATCGCCGTCGGTTTCGCCTTCCAGCCTTTCGTTGGCCAGCATTGGCCGGTGGCGATCCTCGGCATGATCGTCGTGGCCCTAGGTCAGTCCCTCGCCTTCCCCAACATCGTGGCCATCATCTCCAAGTCTTCACCGCCTGACCGGCAGGGGGAGATGATGGGCCTCAACACCGCCGCCGGCGCGCTGGCGCGAATCTTCGGACCGCTGGTCGCCGCGCCCTTGTTCGTGGGCGTCGGGCCGAGCGCCCCGTTCGCGGTGGCGGCCGGGCTCTGCCTGCCCGCTGTCTTCATGGCCTGGCGCGTGTCGAAGGCTGTGCGCCGGAGCGCCTAGCGGTCCTTCGGCGCTATTGGAGCTCGCTCGCCCCGCGGCGGCGGCTCCCTCAGCTGTCCCGCCATCGCCTGGCGCAGCCCCGCCGCCAGAACCCCGCGCTCACTTGGCGTAAGGGTGGCGGCGAAGGTCATGATCCGGGCCTCGACCCTGCCTCGCGCGGCGGTGTCCATCTGGCGGGCGCGGCTCATCTCGGCGGCTGCCGCCCCGGCGTCGAAGGGCTCGGCTTCAAGGGCGGCGATGGCCTCGCGACGGATGGCGCGCGACTGGCGGACGTCGTCGCGCATCTCGGCCCCCGCCTGGCGGACCAGCTGCCGGTAGGCCCGGCGCTTGGGCTGGGGCAGAGCGTCGCCAGCCCGCCACAGCGGCGTGCGGTTCTGGGCGGTGACGGACGGTCGCAACTCGTCTGCCCGCCGCGCCACCGCCACCCCGCCGACGATCAACCCGGCCAGAAACAGGTTGAGCGCCACGGAGGCGATGAGGGCGATGATCAGGGCGCGAGGCTTCACGACTGGCTCTCCGTCTCGGGGAGCACAATCCAGTCTTCGTCGGCCAGGGCGGCCATGACCGCCTCGTCCGAGGCTGTCACGGGCGCGCCGCCCACCAAGGTTCCGATCATCACCCCGGCCACGCTCGCCGCCGCCAGGGCCGCCCCGACCCCGGCGCCGGCCAGCAAACGGCCGAGGCTCCAGCCCGACCTGGCCCGGGGCGCGGCGGCAAGAACTCGATCCCGCAGGCCGGCCGACGGCTGCGGCGGGCGCAGAACACTCAGCGCCTCGTCCAGAGCCAGGGCGTCCGTCAGCACCGCCTGAGCCTCCTCCGGGGCCCGCGCCAGCCAGTCATAGGCGGCGTCCTGCGCCTCGGCCGGCCAGCGGGCGATCAGGCCGCCATGGGCGTCGGCGAGGGCTTCGAAGCGTTGCGCGTCCATCATCGTCTCATTCTCTCAGGTCGGCGAGGGCGGCG
Source organism: Caulobacteraceae bacterium (assembly GCA_004144935.1). Lineage (GTDB taxonomy): Bacteria > Pseudomonadota > Alphaproteobacteria > Caulobacterales > Caulobacteraceae > Caulobacter. Next base: position 6,537 of record SDZP01000051.1, read on the forward strand.
CGCAAGGCCCGACGTCCCCGGGACAGCAGACTTTCCAGCGCCTCGACACTGATCCCCATCAGCGAGGCCGCCTCGATATTCCCCAGGTCCTGATAGTGGCACAGCACCACCGCTTCGCGCTGCCGGTCCGGCAGGGCGGCGAGAGCGGCGCTGACCCGCAAGCCTGTGCCGGCGGCCAGCAGGCCCCGGTCCGGGGCCGGGCCGAGGTCCACCTGCTCCGGCGGCTCGGCCATGGAGTATTCGCGCCGCCGACGCAGGCGATCGTAGCAGAGGTTCAGCGCCACCCGGTGCAACCAGGTATCGAACCTGGCCGCTCCCGGCGTCCAGCTGGGCGCCTGCTTCCAGGCCCGTAAGAACACTTCCTGGGCCACGTCCTCCGCCTCGGCGGCGTCGTTCAGCATCCGCTGCGCAAGCTGCAGCATGCGCGGCAGCTTGCGGGCGACAAGGGACTGGACCGCGGCCTGGTCGCCGCGGCCGATGCGCGCCAGCAGCGCGTCGTCCGGATCGGCCTTGAGGGTCAACGGCGATGTCCTTCGGCGGCCGCCATCCGGCCACCTTTGGGACTATAGCGTCAGCGGCTGCCATCCATCTTGCCCTGATAGGCGGACTGTCGTTCGGCGACGGTCAGAACGCCATCGCCGTCCGCGTCCATGCGGCCAAAGCGGCGTTCGGCCAGCTTGGCCAGTTCGACCCTGTCCAGCGCACCGTCGCCGTTGGCGTCCATCCTGCCGAACATGCGGCTGCCGTCGCCGCCGCGCCTGCCTTGCACGCCCTTGGCTTCGGCCTTGGCCTTGCGGCCCGCCGCTCCGGCCTGGAACTCGGCCCGGGAGACCTTGCCATCCCGGTCGGTATCCAGCTTCATCATCCGGATGGTGCGGGCGTTGCTGAACTCGGCGAGGGTCAGCTTGCCATCGCCGTTGGCGTCAAGGCGGGCCTTGCCGGGCGCGGGCTGGGCGCAGGCGGCGCCGGCGGACAGGGCGAGCAGGACGCCAGCGATAAGATAGGCTTTCATGGACGGGTATCTCCTTTGGTCACGGCCCCGTTCCTTCAACGACGGGACGCGGTCGTTCCGTCGCTCGTCGTCGCATGGCCGACCTGAGCGCGGGTCTGCGCCCCCTGAAAGCCTTCGGAGGCCGGCCGCCCGGCTAGCGGACCAGCTGGTCGTAGGCGGCTCTCGCTGCGACCCGAGCCTTGGCCAGGGCGGCCTTCAGGGTCTTGAAGTCCCTGGTCGCGCCGGCCCTCGCCAGCAGGGCCTTCAGCGCCCGGGGTTCCGCATCGGGATCGGCCGCGTCGTCGAGGGCCACCTTGAGGAGCTGGCTGAGATCCTGCTGCATCCGCCAGGCGGCCGCCAGAATGCGAACGGCGTCGGGATCGGCCAGGCTTGCTTCGGCCAGGGCCGTCAAAGCATCGCCGGTGTTCTGTCGCAGCGGCCCGCCCTCGGCGGCGTGGGCCAACTGCAGGAACTGGGCGGCGAACTCGATGTCCACCAGCCCACCGGGCGACAGCTTCAGGTCCCAGGGACCCGACGGCGGCCGTTCGTCCTCCATCAGCTGGCGCATCTCGCGCACATCGACGGCGGTCCTGGCCCGGTCACGCGGCCGGCGAAGCGCCGTCTCGATGGCCGCTTCGCAGACCTGCGCAAACGCGGGGCTGCTGGCCCAGGCGACGCGGGCGCGGGTCAGGGCCAGCATCTCCCAGGTCTCCGCCTCCCGGTCGTAGTAGGCCTCGAACGCCTTCATGCTGACCGCCACCGGCCCCTTGCTGCCGGTCGGGCGCAGCTGCATGTCGACCTCATACAGACCGCCTTCCCCGGTCGGCGCCGACAGCGCCGCGATCAGCCGCTGGGTGAAGCGGCCATAGAAGGTCTCCGCTCCCCAACCGCGCCCCTCCGACATCGCCGTCGGATCGGACGATTGATAGAGGGTCATCAGGTCCAGATCGGAACGGGCGGTCATCTCCCGGCCGCCCGCCTTTCCCAGGGCGATGACGGCGACTTCCCCGGGGAAGCCGCCGCCCTGCCGCACCGTCTCGGCGAGGGCCGCGGGGGCGAGGCCGGCGATGCACAGGTCGGCGAGGTCGGCGAAGGCGCCGCCGGCGTCGGCCGCCGTCGCCGTGCCTCCGATCACCTGCACGCCGATGCGGAAAGCTTGTTCGCGGTGGACGCGGCGGGCCGCATCCATCGCGGCCTCGAAGCCTTCCGCCGCGCCCAGCGCCTGGCCGAAGGCCTGGGTCCCCTGCCCCGCCTCGAACGGGGCGAAAAAGGCCGGGTCAAGCAGGGCGTCCAGCGCCGCCGGCCGTCGCGCCAGGGTGCGGGCCAGTTCCGGCGCGAAAGCCATGACCTGCACCACCAGTTCGAACAGCCTGGGCTGGGCCAGGAACAGCGACTGCACCTGCACGCCCGAGCCCAGCCGTTCAAAGAAATCGGCGAAGCGGCGGAAGGCGGCGTTGGGGGCGCCGGTGGCGTGGGCGGCGTCGAGAAGGCGGGGCGCCATCCGCGTCAGCAGTTCCCGGCCCCGCTCGGTGCGCGTGGCGGCGATGCGGCCATGGTGCCAGCCGCGAATGGACCCCGACACCGCCGGCGGATCGTCGAAGCCCATGCGCTTGAGGGTGGCCAGGGTTTCCGGATCGTCCTCGACCCCGGTGAAGATCAGGCTGCCGAACGGCGAGCTCAGTTCCTCCTCGCCCTTGAACAGCTCGCCGTAGGTGGCGTTGACGCCCTTGAGGATCTTGCCGACCGCCGCATCGAAGCTCTTGAGGCTGGCATGGCCCCACAGCGCCGCCACCCGCTTGCGCTCGGCGTCGGCCTCCGGCAGCCGATGGGTCTGTTCGTCGCCGATCATCTGCACCCGGTGCTCGAGCGCCCGCAGCTGGATGTAGGCCTCGCGCATCAGCTCGGCCGCCTTGGGGGTGACGTGGCCGCTGGCCTGCAGCGCGGCCAGCGAATCCAGGGTGCGGGGGGACCGCAACGCCCTCTGGCGACCGCCGAGGATCAACTGCTGGGTCTGGACGTAGAACTCTACCTCGCGGATACCGCCGCGGCCCAGCTTCAGGTCGGCGCCGGCCGCCGTGACCCGGTCGTCGACCTTGTGAGCATGGATCTGGCGCTTGATCGAATGAATGTCGGCGATGGCCGCGAAGTCGAGGTTGCGCCGCCAGATGAACGGCGACAGCTCGCCCAGGAAGTCATCCCCGGCCCGCCTGTCGCCGGCCGCGACCCGCGCCTTGATGAAGGCCGCCCGCTCCCAGTTCTGGCCGACGCTCTCATAGTAGGCGAAGGCGGCCGGCACCGGCATGGCCGGCGGCGTCGAGGAGGGGTCGGGTCGCAGGCGCAGGTCGACGCGGAAGACATAGCCGTCGGCCGTGCGGTCCTGCAGCATGCGGGCCACCCCATGGGTCAGGCGCACGGCGACGTCCTGCGGCTCCGCCCCCTCGGCGACCGGCATCAGGTCCGGCTCGTAGAAGACCGAAATGTCGATGTCGCTGGAGTAGTTGAGTTCGACCGCGCCATGCTTTCCCATGGCCAGGCAGAAGAGGCCGGGCACGGGTCCGCGGGTGGTATCCTGCGGCGCCGTCAGGCGGCCCCGCTCGATCTCGCCCCGCGCCGCCTGGACCAACGCCGCTTCCAGGGCCGCGTCGGCGAACCGCGACAGCGCGCCGGTGACCTGGTCCAGGTCCCAGACGCCCCCGAGGTCGCTGAGGGCGCAGAGCAGGTGAACGTCGGCCTTCTGCTCGCGAAGGCGTTTGGCGGCGACCGCGTTGTCCGGCTCGTCGCCCTGGGCGCGCGCCGCCGTGAGCAGGGCCTCGATCCGCTCCTCAGGGTCGCTTTCGAGCGTTGCGGCCAGGGCGGACGGTCGCCGTCGGATCAGGCCGGACAGATAGGGCGAAGCGCCGAGCACCGGGGCCAGGGCCTCCCAGACCGTGTCCAGCGCCCCGGCTCCGAGGGCGGCCTCGGCGATCTCCCGCGTGCGCTCGGCATGTTTGCGGTCGAGCACGGGACCACAGGGGACCAGTCGCGGGCCCAGGGCGCCCCCGGCAGCGCTCACTCCGGCCTCGGCAGGACTAGGGCCACCCGAAGGCCGGGTCCGGAGCCGTCGATGGCGCCGGGCCCCTCCGACAGTTCCAGTCGTCCGCCGTGCGCCTCGGCGACGGCGGCGACCAGCGAAAGACCCAGCCCGGAACCGGGCTCACTGCGGCTGTTCTCCAGCCGCACGAAGCGCTGCACGACGCGGGCGCGATCTTCCTCGGGCACGCCCGGGCCGGTGTCGGTGACGGAGAACTCCACCTCGCCGGACGAACGCCGCCGCACCCGCAGCATGACCGCGCCGCCCTCGGGCGTGTACTTGATGGCGTTGTCGAGCAGGTTGGCCAGGGCCTGGGCGAGGATCTCCTTGGCCCCGTTGACGCTGAGGCGCGGGGTCAGCTCTGCCTTGAAGTCGAGCCCCTTGTCCTCGCAAACCGCCTCGTAGAGCTCGGCCATGTTGGAGGCCAGTTCGCCCGGATCGAAGGGCTTGGGATCGGGGATGCGGCCGGCCGCCTGCAGCCGCGCGATGGCCAGCACGGCGTTGAAGGTGGTCAGCACGTTGTCGGCGTCTTCCAGCGCCTGTTCCAACGCCTGCAAAGGATCGCCCTTGCCGTTCTCGATCTCGATCAGGCTGGCCTCCAGCCGGGCCCGCAGGCGGGTGAGCGGCGAGCGCAGGTCGTGGGCGATGGCGTCGCCGGCGTGGCGCAGGCCGCCCATCGATTGCTCCAGCCGGTCGAGCATGTCGTTCAGCCCCTCGGCCAGTTCGTCATACTCATCTCGCACGCCCCGCACCCGCACCCGGGTGCGCAGGTCGCCGCCGCGCACCGCCGCCACAGCCTCGGTCAGGCCCTGCATGTGGCGGGCGACATTGCGGCTGACCAGCACGCCGCCGGCCAGGCCCAGGATGATGATCAGCGCCCCCGCGCCCCACAGGGCCCGGGCGATCCCGACCACGAAGGCCTCGCTCTCGCTGACGTCGGCCCCGACGAACAGGATCTCGCCGCCCTCCAGCCGCTCCTGCATGCCCCGGGCGGGCCGGCGGATTTCGCCGCCGTCCATGTCTGTGTCGGTAAGGGTGAAACTGTCCCAGTTTTCGCCATCGCCGGTCTCGTCCATCGGCGAGACGGGGATGGTGCCGCTGATCTTCTTTCCCGTCCGGTCCATCAGCAGATAGAGGAAGGGCTTTTCGCTGGCCGACCGCTCGATGATGGCGGTATTCAGCGCGTTGACGCCGCCCTGGCGATAGGCCGCCTCCAGCGAGTTCATCTCGCGCGTGATCTCGTTGTCGGCCCGCCGGCTGACCTCGCCCGCCGTGGCGACGTAGATGTAGCCGAGAAACGCCGCCGCCGCCCCGGCAAACAGCGCGAGGAACAGCAGGGTCAGCCGGAAGGTGGTGGTGCGGACGAAGCGGGGGAGTTTCAGCATCCCGTCATCGACCCTCTACGGGTCGAGCCGATATCCGGCCCCGCGCACGGTCTGCAGCATGGCCCGGTCGAAGCCCTTGTCGATCTTCGAGCGCAGGCGGGAGATGTGGACGTCGATGACGTTGGTCTGAGGGTCGAAATGATATTCCCAGACCTTCTCCAGCAGCATGGTGCGGGTCACCGACTGGCCGGCGTGGCGCATCAGGAACTCCAGCAGCTGGAATTCGCGCGGCTGCAGGTCGACCTCCTTGCCGGCGCGATGAACTTCGCGGGTCAGGAGGTTCATTTCCAGGTCGCCGACCTTCAGGGTGGTCGACACCGCGCCCGTCTCGCGCCGGCGCGACAGGGCCTCGACCCGGGCGATCAGTTCGGCGAAGGCATAGGGCTTGACCAGATAGTCGTCGGCGCCGGCCTTCAGCCCGACCACGCGGTCGTCGATCTCGCCCATGGCCGACAGGAAAAGCACCGGGGTGGCGTCGCCTTCGCGGCGCAGGGTCTCGACGACGCTGACGCCGTCGCGGCGCGGCATCATTCGGTCGACGATGAGCACGCTGTAGTCTCCGGCCCGGGCGGCCTCCAGGCCGTACTCCCCGTCGGAGGCGTGCTCGCACTCGTAGCCGGCCTCGCCAAGGCCGCGCTTCATGGCTTCGGCCGCTTCAATATCGTCTTCGATGATCAGGATACGCATGGCGCCCGCCCCAGCAGTTCGTCGAGGGCGGCCCCGACTCAGGGCCGCCCTCGCCTAGACTAACCCGGGATCTTCACCGGGACGAACTGCGTCGAACCACCGACGGCGAAGCCCATCAGCACGGTCGGACGACCGGCCTTCTTGGCGGCGTCGACGGCGGCGGCGACTTCCGCCGCGTTGGCCACCTTGCGGGTGTTGACGCTGACGATCACCGAACCGCGGCGCACGCCCTGCTCGGCGGCGTCGGAGTCGGCGCGAACCGTCTCGACCAGCACGCCGGTGTCGACGTTGAGGCGGCTCTTGGTCGCCGCGTCGATGGGGGCCAGGGCCATGCCCAGCACCACCGGACGCTGGGCCGGGGCCGACTGCGGCGTGGCCTTCGGCGTCGCGCCTTGACCGTCAGGCGCGCTCAGCTCGGCCAGTTCCTTGGCCGAGGGCCGCACGCCCGACTGGATCGCCACGGTGCGCTTCTTGCCGTCGCGCAGAACCTCCAGCTTCAACTCGCCCCCCGGCGGGGCCTTGGCGACTTCGCGGGTCAGGCTGGTCGAGGAGGTGACCGGGTTGCCGTTGACGGCGGTGACGATGTCATCGCGCATCAGCCCGCCCTTGGCGGCCGGACCGCCGGGGGTCAGGTCGGCGACGATGGCCGCCTTGATGCCGCCCAGGCCCAGCGCCTCGCCCATGTCGGGGGTGAAGTTCTGGATGGTCGCGCCGATGTAGCCGCGGGTCACCTTGCCGTTGTTGATCAGCTGCTGGGTGACGCTGTCGGCCAGTTCCGCCGGGATGGCGAAGCCGATGCCGACCGAACCGCCGGTGGGCGAGAAGATGGCGCTGTTGACGCCGATCACCCGGCCGTAGGTGTCGAAGGTCGGGCCGCCGCTGTTGCCGCGGTTGATGGGGGCATCAACCTGGATGTAGTCTACGAACGGACCGTCGTTGATGTCGCGGCTCAGCGCCGAGACGATGCCGGCCGTGGCGGTGCCGCCGAGGCCGAAGGGGTTGCCGACGGTGATCACCCAGTCACCGACGCGCGGTTTGGCGTCGTTCTCGAAGTTGACGAACGAGAAGCCCTTGCCCTCGACCTTGAGCACGGCCAGGTCGGTGCCGTCGTCGCGGCCGACCAGCTTGGCCGGCAGTTCGCGGCCGTCCTTCAGGGTGACCATGATCTCGTCGGCGCCCTCGACCACGTGGTTGTTGGTCACCAGGTAGCCGTCGGCGGTGATGAAGAAGCCCGAGCCCGAGGACTGCTGGCGCGGCAGGCCGCCGGCCCCGCCGGGACCCTGGCCGCCATCGTTCTCTTCGCCTTCCTCGCCCTGTCCGGGGAGGTTGAAGGGCAGGCCGGGGATGCCGCGCAGGCTGGAGGGGTCGACCTTCGACTTGACGTCGATGGAGACAACGGCCGGCGACACCTTCTCGAAGATGTCCGCGAAGGACATCGGCGCGCCGGGCGGCGGCGCGAAATTGATCCGCGTGGGCGTGAGCTGGGCGGCGGCATAGTGCCCCTCGGCGGCGTCCGCCATCCGCATGCCGACGCCCGCCATGGCGGCGGCGGCGACGCCGACCCCCGCGACCGCGCCAACGACAAATCCGGTCTTTCTCGATGACTTCGTCATTTAGGTTCCTGCGGCCGGCATAACGCCGGTGTTCCTCGTCCAAGTTGGAAGCGTTGCCTCGTTGCGCAACGTTGCTCAAGTTAGTTTTGCGTCATGAGCCAGGTATTAGTTGCGGCAGGATAACGGCGGCTTGTTGTCATTCACGCTCTTCGCGCGTCAATTGTGCAAGTCGGGCCTCTTCGTCGGGCGAGAGCGTTGCGGCGACGGGTCGATCCCGCAGCCTGAGAACCAGCAGACCGCCGCCGATCAGCAACACCAGGATCGGCGGCGGTCTGCTGGTTCT
>SDZP01000377.1 GCA_004144935.1 Caulobacteraceae bacterium
CGGCGCGGCCGCCGGCCAGGGCGGCCGCCGCGAGCACATGGGTGACGCCGTTAAGGCCGTTGCGGATCTCGTGGCTGAGCGTCGAGACGATGTCGGACTTGGAGCGGGCCAGCTTCTGGGCCTGTTCCAGGTGCTCGCCACGCTCGGCGATCAGCACCTCGCGCTCGGCGGCCAGGGCGAACTGCTGGCGCATCATCTGGTTGAGCACCAGGCAGAGGGCGAGCGCCAGGGCCATGGCGCCCCAGACGGCCAGGCCCTGGTCGCGGCTCGACTCATGGCTGAAGAGGGCGACCAGCGGGCCTGCGGCGGCGACCGGGGCGACGACCAGCAGAGCGGGCAGGAGGGGGGCGCTGAAGAAGAAGCAGACGATGGCGCCGGCGGCGGCCATCAGCAGCAGGGGCTCACGGGCCGGGCCGCCGCCATCGGCGAGGGCGGCGACTTGGGCGACCGCGCCCGCCCAGAGCAGACCCGCCAGGATATGGACGCGCATGCGCTGGGCCAGGGTCGCCTCCGGGCGGGTCCGCATCCAGTTGACGACGGCGTAGAAGGCTCCCCAGTTGAGGGCAAAGATGGCGAAGCTGGCCGCCATCCACATGGAATTGACGGCAAAGGAGCCGGCCCAGACGAAGACCGGCAGGCTGACGGCGAAGCAGCCGAGCGCGTAGGGCATCAGACGGCGCTGGGCGTCGAGGCACTGGGCCACGAAGCTGGCGCCGCCCCGGGGTTCAACCGCGGCGCGTACCTCGGCGGGGTCGGTGTGGGCGATTTCGAACACTTCGGGTCCCCGCTTGTTGCGGGCGCACCATAGGGCCATCAGGGTTTGCGAGCCGTTACGGCCCAGCGTTAATCCACAGCTGTTCTGGCAAGGCCTCATTAAGGCTAACCCGGCATTATCGTTTACCGACTCGGGGACCTTGAGACAGCACAGATGACCACGACGCGGGCCTCGCTTACCGATATCGATGTGCGCACCCTGCTGAAGGGCGCGACGGCGGATGAACGCGCGCTGGCCGCCCACAAGCTGTGCCGGGCCATGGACCGCGAGGCGCTGACGCCGGACGAGCGGGCCAAGGCGGCCGATATCCTGCGGGTGATGGCCGCCGACGCGACCGAACTGGTGCGTCGGGCCCTGGCCGTGACCCTGAAATCCTCACCGCTGGTGCCGCGAGACGTGGCCATGAAGCTGGCCCGCGACGTCGAGAGTATCTGCCTGCCGCTGCTGAACTTCTCGCCGGCCTTCTCCGACGACGACCTGTCGGAGATCGTGCGGCTGGGAGGCCCGGTGCGTCAGGTGGCGATCGCCAAGCGGCCGCAGGTCTCCGAGCGGGTAACCGACTCGCTCGTGGAGTACGGCGTGGAGGCGGCGGTCGAGACGGCGGCGGCCAATGACAACGCCAACTTCTCCGAACGCACCCTGACCCGGGCCCTGCAGCGCTTCGAGAAGTCGGAGAAGGTGTTGGCGGCGGTGGCCTATCGCCAGGTGCTGCCGCAGTCGGTCACCGAAAAGCTGATCAACCTGGTCGGGGACCAACTGCGGGACCACCTGCTGACGCACCAGTCGGTGTCGCCGGAACTGGCCCTGCAGATCGCCATCGGGACCAAGGAACGGGCCATCGTCGACCTGGTCGACCTGGCCGGCCGCACCGCCGATCCCAAGGCCTTCGCCCAGCATCTCAACCGCGCCAAGCGGCTGACCGCCAGCCTGCTACTGCGAGCGCTGGCGCACGGCCATATGAGCTTCTTCGAATGCGCCGTCGCCGAGCTGGCCGGGGTGCCGCACCATCGCACCTGGCTGATGATCCATGACGCCGGGCAGCTGGGGCTGCGGGCCATCTATGAGCGGGCCGGACTGCCGGCGCGGTTGTATTCTGCGTTCCGGGTGGCGGTGGACACCTACCACACCATGGAATTCGACGGCGGCGCCCGCGACCGCGAGCGGTTCCAGGAGCGGATGCTGCAGCGCTTCCTGACCCAGGCCCATACGACCCAGCGAGACGACGTCGACTACATGCTGGACAAGCTGGACCGCCTCGCCGCCGCCCGGCCGGAGCGGCGCGCGGGCGCGGCCTGACAGATGCTGGTCGAACGGGACGGCGACCTGACGCTGCTCGCCGCGACCCTGGACTCGCTGGACGCCGAAGACATCGGCGGCGAGGCCCTGGCTGACCTGCTGGGCCTGCCGGCGCCGCCGGTCTGGCCGCCGGAACACAACGATCATGACACCCGGACCTGGACCCGGGAGATGATGGCCAAACACCCGGACGAGCCGGGCTACAGCTTCTGGTACATCGTCGCCGATGGCGAACTGGCCGGTATCGGCGGCTACAAGGGTCCACCGGACGCGGAGGGCGTCGTCGAGATCGGCTACTCGGTGATCGAGCCCTTGCAGCGCCGGGGTCTGGCGACACGGGCGGCCAGACTGCTGGTCCAGAGGGCGTTCGCTGATCCGAGGGTAAATGCGGTAGCGGCGGAAACCTTACCGCCCCTGATCGCTTCCCAGACTGTTCTGTTGCGATGCGGCTTTGCGCTGGCCGAACGAAAGGTCGATCCCGAGGAGGGAGAGGTCTGGCGGTATCTGGTGGCGCGGCCGTAAGGCCCCAGCCCGAGGAGTGCCCGCCATGGCGTTCAGAGACGTCCGCTTCGTCCATATCGACATCGCCGCCCCGCCCGCGGCGGTTGCGGCCTACCTGCGCGATGCGCGGAAGCTGCCCGACTGGGCGCCCAATTTCGGCGACCAGATCAGGCCGGACGGGGACAACTGGATCATGCGCACCAGGACCGGCCCCTTCAGGGTCCGGATGGTCCAGGACAACGACCTGGGCGTCGCCGACCACTGGGTGACGCCGCCGGGCGGCGGCGGCGAACTGCACAACGCGATCCGTGTGACCGAAAACGGGGCCGGGAGCCTGGTGGTGTTCAACCTGTATCGGCAGGACGGATTCGACGACGCCCGGTTCGACGAGGACGAGGCGCTGGTCCTGGCTGACCTGCGGCGGCTGAAGGTGCTGATCGAGGGCGAGGCATAGCGGCGTCCGGCGGTTATCGAAGCGGCAGGCCATTATACGACTTTTGACGGCCGCAACGGCTTAATTTTCGTGAAAGTGGCGGGTAAGCTGTTGAAAAACAGTAATTTTGTCGTGCCGGTCGGGGCGGTCTGGCGACCGGTTCATGTCCGCATGGCGTTGAGGTACTGTTGAGGTCGGATACCCAAGACGTAGCGCGCGAATTGGGGGCGATGCGCACGGGTGTCATTACGGGCGCCGTTGGGTCAGGCTTGCGGCGGAGCGGCTCGGCGCGCGATGCTGGCGCATGACCGATCGTGCCC
>SDZP01000052.1 GCA_004144935.1 Caulobacteraceae bacterium
CGCCGGCGCCGTCCGGCGGTTACAGGGACGACTCCGGCGTGGGTGAGCTGATCGTCACCGGCCAACGGCGTGAGGAGTCGCACCAGGATGTCCCGATCGCCGTCAGCGCCTTCAGCAGCGAAAGTCTGGCCCGGGCCATTCAGGTCGAGATGGAGCCCTGGAACCCGGACCGGCCCTACCTCAAGGCCCTCGACGCCGCCGCCCCTGATCGCTTCGAAGCGGTGCTGGCCGCCATGGAGGCCGAGCATGCGAAAAGCCCGGCCTTCTACCTCGATGTCGCCGAATGGCTGTTCCGCAAGAAGCGCGGCGCCGAGGCCGTGCAGATGGCCCTCAGCGCCCTCGACATGCCCCAGGCCAACGACGCCACCCTGATGGTCGTCGGCGACCGGATGATGCGCTACGGCCAGGTCGACCGGGCCCTCTGGCTGCTCGACCGGCTGGTCTACCTGACCCCCGACAAGCCGCAGCCGCTCCGGGGACTGGCGCTGGCCCTGATCGCGCGGGCCGAACAGCCCGGAACGCCGGAGGCCCTGCGCACCGCCGACTACCGCCGCGCCGCCGACCTGCTCAACAAGGTCATCGTCACCCCCTGGGAAAATGCCTACGACGGCATCGAGATGGTCTCGCTGATGGAGATCAACCGCATCCTGCCGCGCCTCCCGGTCAAGGACCGCCCCCTTGATCCGCGCCTGATCGCCCTGCTCGACGTCGACTTGCGGGTGGTGCTGGAGTGGAACACCGACGACAGCGACATGGACCTGTGGGTGCTGGAGCCGTCCGGCGACACCGCCATCTACAGCAACCCCAGGACCCGCATCGGCGGCCGGCTGTCCAACGACATGACCGGCGGTTACGGGCCCGAGGAGTATCTGCTGCGCCGGGCGCCGCGCGGTGAGTACCAGATCAAGGCCAACGTCTACGCGCCGGACGCGCTCGATCCCAATGGCGCTACGACGGTGCGGGCCCGCCTCTACCGCAACTGGGGCCGGCCCAACGAGAGCTACGAGGTGCTGGAAATCGACCTGACGCCGGACACCGACGACACCCGGCTGATCGGCAAGTTCAGGGTCGGGCGGCTGGAATAGACCGCCCGACCAGAGCGCCTACCGCGGCTGCATGCGGATGGCGCCGTCCAGGCGGATGTCCTCGCCGTTCAGGTAGTTGTTGGTGACCATCTCATAGGCGAGGTCGGCATACTCTTCCGGGCGGCCGAGGCGCTTGGGGAAGGGCACGCTGGCCGACAGGGCCGCCTTCACATGCTCCGGCGCGCGGCCCAGCAGCGGGGTGTCGAAGATGCCCGGCAGGATGGTGTTGCAGCGGATGCCCTCGCTGGAGAGGTCGCGGGCCACCGTCAGGGTGAGGCCGACGATGCCGGCCTTGGAGGCGGTGTAGGCCACCTGGCCGATCTGGCCGTCCTCGGCCGCCACCGAGGCGGTGTTGACGATGGCGCCCCGGTCGCCGTCTTCCAGCGGCTCGAGGGTCAGCATGCCGGCGGCGCTGCGGGTGATGCAGCGGAAGGTGGCGACCAGGTTGATCTGCAGGATGCGTTCGAAGTTCTCGAGCGGGTATTCCTTGATCTCGCGCGTCTCGCGGTCGCGCGACACCGTCTTGGCCCCGCCGCCGACCCCGGCGCAGTTGATCAGGATACGCTCCTGGCCGTGGGCGGCGCGGGCCTTTTCGAAGCCGGCGGTGACCTGGGCGTCGTCGGCGACGTTGACCAGGCAGAAGGTCCCGCCGATCTCGGACGCCAGCGCCTCGCCGGCCTCGGCGTTGAGGTCGAAGATCGCGACGCGGACGCCGTCGGCGGCCAGGCGGCGAGCGGTCGCCGCGCCGAGGCCCGAGGCCCCGCCGGTGACGACGGCGGCGATGGAGGAATCGAGTTTCATGGCGGATCTCCGACTGTGTTGGAGACGCTGTAAGCACAGGCGGGAACGGGCGTCGACGGTGACCCAGCGGCGCCCGGCCGGAAAGCCGGCTCGGAGCGTGGCCGCGCCGGCGCCGGGCGGCGTTCCCCCGAACGCTGCCTTGCTCGGCGCCGCGGCAACGCGCGGCCACCCCCGCCGCGGCTGGTTCGCCGTCGCCGCGGTGGCCAGAAGCTACCAACTGGTACGGTTCAGGCTATCCCCATTTGCGGTATGACGTTTGGTCGCAGGAGCGGCCGGTGGCCTGTCGCGTTGATTCTCCCATGGCCCCTCGCACAGACCTCATCGCCACCTTCCGGGATCAGCTGGATCGCGCCCTGGAGACGGGAGACACCGACCGCGCCGCGGCCCTGCGCGAGCGGCTGGAGGCATTGGAAGGCGGCGCGACCTCCTACCTTCGCCCGCAACGTCCCGGCGCCATGGGGCTGGGCACCAGTGACGAGGTGCCGCGCCGGCCGGTGGGCTGGAAGCCGCCGAAGAAGCCCGATCCGATGACCACCGGAACCTCGCGGCGCCGTTGAATCCATTCAGGCCCTCAGGCGTTAGGTTGGCATGGAGACGCCGCAGATGTCCGAGACCCGCCCCTTCCTGGTCCATACCGCCGACGACAGCCGTGACGCCGGCCATACCGTGCGCGCCGAGAGCGTCGAGGACGCCGCCTTCGCCTTTGTCGATCGCTGGCATCCCCCGGTCGACGCCTCGGGCGACGTGGTGCTGATGATCACCGACAGCGATGATGGCCGCCGCCAATGCCTGCGGCTGGACCTGTCGGAGGGAACCGCCGCGCCCTGTGACTGATTGCGCGCCGCCCGCGCATCGGCCAACCTGTCGCTCAGTGGGGGAGCGTCATGTCGGGTCAGCGTCTGATTGTCGTCGAGGATGAAGCGCCCTTGCGCGAGTTGTATGCGCGGGCCCTGGAGCAGGCGGGCTATCAGGTGCGCACGGCCGGCGGAGCCCAGGCCTGTCGGCATCTGTTGCGCGAGGCGCCGGCCGACTGCCTCCTGCTCGACATCGGCCTGCCGGACCTGGATGGCCTGTCGTTCGCCGCCGAGTTCACCGATACGCCGGATCTCGGCCTGATCATCGTCTCCCGCCGCGACGCCGCCGAGGATCGCATCGCCGCCCTCGAACTGGGCTGTGACGACTACATTACGAAGCCGGTGCACCTGGGCGAGCTGTGCGCCCGGGTCATGGCCGTGCTGCGCCGGCGCAAACCCCGCCGCAAGCTGGCGCTGGGGCCGTTCAGGATGGACGCCGAGGGTCATGCGCTCAGCGCCGAGGGCGTCGATATCCCGCTGACGCGCGGCGAGTTCGCCATCCTCGCCCTGCTGGTCGCGGCCGGCGGCAAGGTGGTGGCCCGCGAGGCCCTGTTCGAACGCATCAGCCGCAAGCCCGACGAGGGCGACCTGCGCACCGTCGACATCCTGGTCAGCCGCATCCGCCGCAAGACCGCCGAGGTGGCCGGCGGCGAGCGGCTGATCGTCACCGCCCCGGGCTTCGGCTACCGCACCGGGCTCGAAGCGGTCGAATGCTAACGGCCGGCCCGGAGATCCTCAATCTCGGGCGGGAGGCCGAACGCCATCGCCTGATGTCGGCGCTCGCCGATCCGGCCGTCCGCCTGATCGTGCTGCGCGGCGAGGCCGGCGCCGGCAAGACCGCCCTGGCGCGCGAGGCCATGCAGGCTGCCGCCGGGCAGGACTCGCTGGTCGCGCTCGGCAAGCACGCCGAGGGCGAGGCGGGCGTCCGCGCCGCCGGCCAGGCCCTGGCACGGCTGCTCGACCAGGCCCTGGAACAGCTGCACGATCCGGAGGCCGGCCTTGCCTCCCTGCGACAGGCCCTGGGCCCCGCCGCCGCCGTCCTCTCCGCGCTCGACCCGGCTTTCGGGATCGATGAGGCTCCGTCCGGCGCGCCGCTGACCGCCGAAGCCGCCGCCGAACGGCTGGCCTTCGCCGCCGTCCGCTTTCTGCGCTGGGTCTCGGGTCTGGGCCAGCCGATCCTGCTGGTGCTCGACGACTGGGGGCGGGCGCGGGGCCAGGCCGCCACCCTCTACGCACGACTGGCCAGCGAGCCTGACCTGCCGGGCGTCACCCTGATCGCCACCGAACGCGCCGGCGAGCCGTCTCCCATCGCCGGCGACGTCACCCTCGACCTGGGCCCCCTGTCGCGCGAGGCCCTGCACGCCATCGCCGCCGGGCGGCTGGACGGCGACGCGGTCACCGCCTCGGCCGTCCTCGCCCTCTGGCCCGGACCGGTGACGCCTCTGATGCTGATCCAGGGGCTGTCCGCGCTCAGCGACGCCGGCGCGCTGGTCCAGGAGGCCGGTGGCTGGCGCTTCGACCGCGCGGCCGGCGCGGCCGCCCTCGGCCAGGACGCCGCCCAGCTGCTGCTCGGCCGCATCGTCGGCACGGCGCCCGACCTGCGTTGCCTGCTCGACGCCATTGCCGTCTACGGCGACGCCGCCCCGCGGCCCGCCCTGGAGGCGGTCTGTGACCTGGCCGAGCGGGCCGCCCCGGCGCTGGCGGCGCTGTCTGCGGAAGGCCTGATCGAGCCGGTCGGCGGCCAGGTCCGCCTGCGCCACGACACCATCCGCGCCGCCATCCTGGCCAGCCTGAAGCGGCCGGCGCGCCGCCGCCTAGCCGGCCAGTGGGCAGAGCAGCTGCGCAGGGCGCGAGGCGCCGATCTGGAGACCATGCTGCGCCTGCGCCTGGAGGCGGGGGTTGCAGGCGTCAGTGCCGACTGGGCGCCGCTCTTCACCGCCGGCGCCGCCGCGGCCCGCACCACCGGCGCCGCCGGCCAGGCCCGCGCCTTCGCCGCCGCCGCCCTCGAACTGGAAGAGGCCGCGCGCCGCGAGACCTATGCCGCCGCCCGCGAGGCCGGCCTCGCCGCCGTGCAGGACGGCGACCTCACCGCCGGCCAGGAGCTGGCCGGCCTGATGGACGCCCGCGCCCGGACCGACGCGGAGCACCTTGAGGCGGCCGAGACCGCCGTCTTCGCCGCCCGCCTGTCCGGCGATCACGCCAAGGCCTTCCAGATCGGCCGTCTCGCCGTCAGTCGCTTCGGCCTGTTCGCGCCGGAGAAGGCCGCCTTGCCCGGCCTGCTGGCCGCCCTCGTCACCCTCCGTCTCACGCCCGACACCCCGCCCCGGGAACCGCCGCGGCAGGGGGCCGCCGCCCACCGCCTGCTGAACACCCTCGGCGCCATCGCCTTCGAGCGCGACCCGGCCATCGCGGTGGTCATGGCCGCCCGCAGCGCCACCCATCCGGCCCTGCGCGGCGGTCCATTCGCCGCCGCCCTGCGCTGCATGCTGTCCTGCCTGACCGGCGACTGGGCGGCCGCCAGCCGCTGGGGCCAGACCGCCTTCCATCGCCTGGACACCGAGGATCCCCTGCGCGCCGCCGCCATGCAGCTGGCCCTGCAGTTCGGCCTCGGCCTGACCATCGACGCGCCGCGCCACATGGCCGAGGCCGAGCGGCTGCAGGCCATGGCGCTGGGGGAGGGCGATCTCGGCGTCGCCGCCTATGCCAACCGCGACCGCGCCCTGGCCTCGATGCGCATGCCGATCACCCTGGCCGCCCACCGCAAGGTGCTGGCCGAGTGCAAGGCCAACGCCGCCCGCTTCCAGGACCAGGCCACCGAGCCGCTGATCGACGCTCTCACCCAGATGGCCCTGAACCTCGCTGAGGGTGGCCCTGAACCCTGGCGGCTGGTCGGCGACATCTTCGACAGCCCCGCCTTCGAGCAGACCTGCGGCCCGGACCTTGAGCGGGTCGCCATGGCCTGCATGACCTTTGAGGTGCTGCTGGCCAATGCCTTCGGGGCCTGGGAAACCAGCCTGTCGGTCCGCAAGCGCATGGGGACCCGCTTCGACGGCCTCAAGCATCACCCCGTCACCGCCATCTGGGCCTTCCATTGCGGGTTGGCTCAGGCGCGCCTGGGCCTGCCGGTCCGCCGCTGGGAAACCTTCGTCGTCGACCGCTGCGCCCGCTTCAACCCGGTCAGCTACAATCATCGCGCCCTGGCCCTGCAGGCCGAGGCGCAACTGCGCAAGGGCAGGGCGGGCGCCGCCATGCGCATCTACGAAGCCGCCGTGGTCGCCGCCGCCCAGTCGGGATTTTTCATGGAGTACGGGGTGGTCGCCGCCGCGGCCCGTTCCGCCGCCCTGCAGGCCGGACGCTCCGACCTCGCCGAAAGGTTCGCCGCCGCCGAACAGACCGCCTGGCGCGCCCTCGGCGCCCACGCCATGCTGAAGGATACCGGACCTTCGCCGGCTTCACACGGCGCCGACGACCAATCGGAGGCCTCGGCAAACGAGGCCGCGACGCCGGGCCAGGACCGCGCCAGCCGCGCCAGGACCCGCCTGCTGGCCGGCGCTGCGCATGAACTGCGCACGCCGATGCAAGGCATCCAGGGCCTGCTCGACCTGGCCGCCGACGATCCGGCGACGCTCGATGTCGAACGGCTGCGGGAGGCGTTCGGGTCGCTGAGCGCCGTGGTCGACGACCTGACCGAGCTGGGCGCCGTCGAGGCCGAGCGGGTGGCCATCGTCGAGGCCGCCTTCAGCCCGCTGCGGCTGGCGCAAACCGAGCTCGCGCTCGTCGCCGCCCACGCCTCGGCGCTTCGCGGTCAGGGCGAGGCCGTCCTGCGCCTCGAGACCGATGGCGACCTCGCCACCGACGCCCTCGGCGACGCCGGCCGCCTCAGCCAGATCGTCCGCAACCTGCTGACCAACGCCCTGCGCTACGGCGAGGGCGAAACCATCCTGCGGGTCACGGCCGCAGAAGATGTGTTGACCTTCGAAGTCCTTGACCACGGCCCCGGACTGACGGCCGCCGACCAGACCCGCCTGTTCCAGCCCTTCGTGCGCGGCGACGCCGCCGACCGGGCGGAGGGCACGGGCCTTGGCCTGTCGCTGTCCCGGCGCCTCGCCCAGCGCATGGGCGGCGACCTGACCGGCGAGAACCGCCCGGAGGGCGGCGCGGTATTCCGCCTGAGCCTGCCCCTGCGCCGGCCCGACCCCGCGGGCGCCGTCCTAAGCGCCCCCGACGCCGCGCGGCCTCTGCGCATCCTGCTCGCCGAGGACACCGACCTGTCGCGCGAGACCCTCTGCCGGCTGCTCCAACGCCAGGGACATACCGTCACCGCGGTCGCCGATGGCCAGGCCGCCCTGACCGCCGCCCGGACCGGACCCTTCGACCTGCTGATCATGGACGTCCGCATGCCGTTGCTGGACGGGGTTCAGACCCTGACGGCGCTGCGCGGGGAGGGGACGACCACCCCCGCCCTGATGCTCAGCGCCTCGGTGGACGAGCCGCTCGCCCGCCGCCTTGCCGGCCTCGAGCCGGTCCGCCTGGCGCGCAAGCCCCTGAAGGCGGCCCAGCTCGCGAGACTGGCCGGGGACTTCGCCGCGCCGGACGGGGTGGACGCGGTGCTGGGTGAGGACGCAACGGCCGTGCGGGCCCAGGTCGATGGCGTCCTGCGCCAGCGGGCCGACGAGGTGCTGGACTGGAGGGCTACCGGTTTCGACGCGGCGCGGGAAGCGGCCCATGCCGCCGCCGGGCTCGCCGCCCAGTTCGGTCTTGCTGGCCAGGAAGCCGCCTTCGCCGCCGCGGAACAGGCTGCCGAAAACAGGGACGAAACCGCCTTGGCGAGCGCCTGCGAGACCTTGCGTCAGCTGTTCTAGACCACGGTCAGACCAGCCGCTCGATCGCCGACACCAGGCTGCGAAGTTCGATCGGCTTGGCCACCACCGCGTTCATCCCGGCCGCCTCATACTCCTCCAGGTGACAGGGCATGACGTTGGCGGTCAGGGCGATGATCGGGGTCTTGCCGGCCGACGACAGACTTTCAGCCGCGCGGATTTCCCGCGTCGCGCAGATGCCGTCCATCACCGGCATCTGCACGTCCATCAGGATCAGGTCCCAGGGCTGAGCCCGCCAGGCCGCCACCGCTTCCCGGCCGTTGCCGACGAAGTGGGGCGTCACCTCGAACTGCCCGAGCAGCGCCGACAGCACGGTCTGGTTAGTCAGGTTGTCCTCGGCGACCAGCACCCGCAGTGACGCCATCGTCTCGCCGCCGGACCTGTCCTCCGCCTGAGCCGGCGCCGCCTCCACCTCGTCACCCACCCGCTTCAGCGGCAGGGTGACAGAGAAGGTCGAACCAACGCCCGGCATGCTTTCCACCCGGATGACGCCGCCCATCCGGCTGACCAGTTCGCGACAGATCGACAGGCCAAGCCCGGAGCCTCCGTGCGTGCGGGTGGTCGAGCTGTCGGCCTGGGTGAAGCGCTCGAAGATATGCTCCGTGGTCTCGCCGGCCATGCCGACGCCGCTGTCGACAACCCGCAGGACGACCTTGCCGCCGTCGCGCAGCGCCTCGATGCTGACCATCCCCTTGGAGGTGAACTTCAGGGCGTTGGAGACGAAGTTCGAGACCACCTGCCGCACCCGCGTCGGATCGCCGATGTAGCGGCCCTCGGCCCTGTCGATGTCGAGCAGGAAGGCCAGGTCCTTTTCCTGGGCGATGCCGGCGAAGGTGCGGTGAACCCCGCGCAGCAGCTTGCCGAGACCAAACTCCACCTCCTCCAGCACCAGCATCCCGGACTCGATCTTCGTCAGGTCGAGAATGTCGTTGAGGATGCCCAGCAGGGCCTCGCCGGAGTCCTGGATGACCGTCAGCCGCTCCCGTTGGGCGGGCGGCAGGGGATCGTGCGCCATGGCCTGGGCCATGCCCAGCACCCCGTTCAGCGGCGTGCGGATCTCATGGCTCATGGTGGCCAGGAACTGGCTCTTGGCCTCGCTGGCCGAGCGGGCCTCTTCCATCAGCCGCCGGGTGTCGGTGACATCCCAGATGGCGCCCAGCATTCGCAGGGCCCCGTCCTCGCCGACGGCGACGAACTGGCCCTGGGCGTGAACCACGCGCACCTTGCCGCCGGGACCGGTGGTGCGGAATTCCGCGTCGAAGGCGCCGCGCGCGTTGTAGGCCTGATGCAGCAGGGTGACGACCCGCCGGCGGTCGTCGCTGTGGATGCAGCGCACCAGATAGGCGAAGTTGACCGGCTTGGCCTTCGGCGTGCGGAAGTGCAGCTCGAAGGTCCTGTCGTCCCAGATCAGGCTGTCGTGCTCGGCGTCCCACTCCCAGATGCCGATCCCGGCCGCTCGTGTCGCCACGGTCACCCGCTGGGTCAGCGCCTGCAACGCCAGTTCGTTGCGCTTGCGCTCGGTGATGTCCTGCACCTGGGAGATGAAATAGGCCGGCGCGCCGTCGGGCGTCCGGGCGACGGTAACCGTCAGCAGCACCCAGACCTGCGAGCCGTCCTTGCGGATGTAGCGCTTCTCCATGTGATAGCCGGCGTCCCCGCTGGCGATAAGCGCATCGACCTTGGCCTGGTCGGCCGCCAGATCGGCGGGATGGGTCACGTCCTGGAAGCTCTTGCCCCGCAGTTCCTCGGCCTCATAGCCCAGCAGCGCGCAGAAGGCCGGATTGATCCTCAGCCAGCCGCCGTCCAGCCCCACCAGGGCCGTGCCGATCGAGGAATGGTGCATGGAGGCGGCCAGCTGGTCGCCCGTCACCTGCACCGGCGCAACGCGGCTGTCTGCTCGTCGCTTCTGGAATAGACCTGCGAGCATCCGCCCAATCCATATGCCAAGGAACTCAACCGTTCACCGGTGACAGGTCGGGGTTAACCAATGGCTTGCATCTGTGGATGGGCTTGGCCCTGACGAACGAGACGCCCATATTCCGGGCATGGTGCTCCCCCGTGTCCGAGTCATCGATCTGGAGACCGCTGGAACCGGAGCCACCGACGTCTGCGAGATCGGCTGGCAGGATGTTGTCCAGAGCGACGACGGCCGCTGGTCCGTCACCGCCGACCGCGGCGCCGCCTTCGTCAATCCCGGCCGGCCGATCTCGCCGGCCACCATGGCCATTCACCACATCCTCGACGAAGAGGTCGCCGCCGCCCCGTTCTGGAAGGACGCGGCCCCGCCCGTGCTGCGCCCGCCCGGCGGCGTCATGGCCTTGGCCGCCCACCGCGCCGCCTTCGAGCAGCGGTTCTGCACCCCGGCCCTGAGCGGCGGCGCCGCCTGGATCTGCACCTGGAAATGCGCCCTGCGCCTCTGGCCGAACCTGGAGAGCTTCTCCAACCAGATGCTGCGCTACCAGCGCCGCCCCGCCGGCCTCGACCACGCCACGGGCCTGCCGGCGCATCGCGCCATGCCCGACGCCTACGTCACCGCCCACCATCTGCGTGACATGCTGAACGAGGCCTCCCTGGACCAGCTGCTCGCCTGGAGCGGCCAGCCGGGCCTGCTGCCCCGGGTTCCGCGCGGGCCCCATCGCGGCGTCCCCTGGCCAGGCCTCAGCCTCGAGGTCCTGCGCGTCCTGGCTCAGGAACGCGACCTCGACATCCGCTTCAGCGCCGGGACCGAACTGCGCCGCCGGGGCGAGGCCGACCCGCCGCCGAGCCGCAAACCGCCGCAGCCGACCTTGCTTTAGGCCGTGCCTTCGACCATCAGCCTTCCACCCTCGCCGCACGCCCGGAGCCCGCCATGCACGACATCCTCGCCCTGGGGGCCCGCGCCGGCGCCCTGCTCAAGGAGCGCCGCGAGACTGTCGCCGTCGGCGAGACCTCGGCCGGCGGCCTGATCTCCGCCAGCCTGCTGGCCGTCCCCGGCGCCTCGGCCTATTTCAAGGGCGGGGCCATCACCTATTCGGCCCGCTCGATCCGGGGCCTGGCCGGCATTTCCATCGACCAGATGCGCGCCGACGGCATCCGCTCCAGTTCGGAGCCCTACGCCCTGCTGCTGGCGACCGAAATCCGCGCCCGCCACGGCGTGATCAGCTGGGGCGTTTCCGAAACCGGCGCGGCAGGCCCGGACGGCAACCCCTACGGCGACCCGGCCGGCCACACCTGCATGGCCGTCGTCGGCGCCGTCAGCGTCGTCCGCACCCTGCGCACCGGCTCCAGCGACCGGGTCGAGAACATGTGGGCCTTCGCCGAGGCGACGCTGAAGCTGTTCGTCGAGGTCCTGGAGACGACGCCCTAGGCCGTCCCGCGATTCTTCGCCGCCCGGCGATGACGGCTGAACAATATTCACGCCGACGGGGTTGTCTTTGCGGGCGCGCCGGGTAGCCATGGACGGCCAGCCGCGGGACCCCCATGACCAAGCCCTCCAGGACGCCGACGATCAAACCCTACAAGGGCCCGTCCGGCGGCTATGGGTCGGCCCGGTCGGTGGCCGAGGTCCTGATCCGGGAAGGCGTCCTCGTCGAGGGGGCGGAGGCGCTGGCCCACCAGAACAAGCCGGGCGGCTTCATGTGCGTCTCCTGCGCCTGGGCCAAGCCGGCCAAGCCGCACCCGGCCGAGGTCTGCGAGAACGGCGTCAAGGCCACCGCCTGGGAGATCACCGGCCACCGGGTCGACACGGACTTCTTCGCCAGCCACACCCTGACCGAGCTCGAGTCCTGGCTCGACTACGACCTGGAGGAGGCTGGCCGCCTGACCCGGCCGATGAAGTGGAACCCGGCGACCGACAAGTACGAACCCATCGCCTGGGACCTCGCCTTCCGGGAGATCGGCGCCCAGCTGCGCGCGCTCTCCGCGGACCCGGACCAGACCGTCTTCTACGCCAGCGGCCGCGCCGGCCTGGAGACCAGCTACCTCTTCCAGCTGCTGGCCCGGATGTATGGCACCAACAACCTGCCCGACAGCTCCAACATGTGCCACGAGAGCACCTCGGTGGCCCTGCCTGAAAGCATCGGGGTGTCGGTCGGCACCGTCACCCTGCAGGACTTCGAGACCACCAACCTCATCCTCTACATCGCCCACAACCCGGGGACCTCGGCCCCCCGCATCCTTCACCAGTTGCAGGACGCGGTGAAGCGCGGCGCGACCATCATCGGCTTCAACCCCCTGAAGGAACGCGGCCTGGAGCGGTTCAAGAACCCGCAGTCGCCGCGCGAGATGATCGGCCAGCGCGAGACCAGGATCGCCTCGGAAATCCACCAGGTCCGCAACGGCGGCGACATCGCCGCCCTGACCGGCATCTGCAAGGCGCTGATCGAGACCGACGACCGCCTGGCCGCCCTGGGCCAGTCCCACCGCACCGACCGCGCCGGCCTGCTGGACCAGACCCGGGCCGACGCCGACTTCTCGCTCAAGGCCGCCGCCGCCAACAGGCAGAACCGCCGCGTCCTCGACCACGACTTCATCGCCGACCACACCGCCGGCTTCGAAGCCTTCGCCGCCTACTGCCGGACCGCCGGCTGGGATGAGATCGAACGGGTCTCCGGCCTGACCCGGGCCGCGCTCGAGGACGTCGCCCGCCGGTACGCCGACGCCGAACGGACCATGGCCATCTACGGCATGGGCCTGACCCAGCATGTGGCCGGGGTCGAGAACGTGCAGATGGTGGTCAACCTGCTGCTGCTGCGCGGCAACATCGGCAAGGGCGGGACCGGCGTCTGCCCGGTGCGCGGCCACTCCAACGTCCAGGGCCAGCGCACCGTCGGCATCACCGAAAAGCCGGAACTGGCGCCGCTCGACCAGCTGAAGGCGCTCTACGGCTTCGAGCCGCCGCGACACGAGGGCCTGACCACGGTCACCGCCTGCGAGAAGATGATCACCGGCGAGGTCAAGGCCTTCATCGCCCTCGGCGGCAACGTCATCCGCGCCGCCCCCGACCATGGCCCGGTCGAGGCGGCCTGGCGCAACCTGCCGCTGACCGTCGCCATCGCCACCAAGCTGAACCGCAGCCACGTCCTGCACGGCCGCGCCGCCTACCTGCTGCCCTGTCTCGGCCGCATCGAGATCGACGAGCAGGCCAGCGGCCCGCAGACCGTCTCCATGGAAAGCAGCCTGGCCCAGTTCCACGCCTCCGACGGCCATATGAAGCCGGCCAGCCCGCACCTGCTGTCGGAAACCGCCATCGTCGCCGGCATCGCCCAGGCCACCCTCGAGCCCAACCCCAGGGTCCCCTGGCAGGCCTGGGTCGACGACTATTCGACTATCCGCGACGCCATCGAAAAGACCTGGCCGGCCACCTTCAAGGGCCTGAACGAGAAGATGCGCGACCCCGGCGGCCTGACCCGCCCCGTCGCCGCCCGCGAGCGCAAATGGAACACCCGCAGCGGCAAGGCCAACTTCATCGTCCCGACCCAGATGTTCGCCGGCAAGGTCGACAGCTTCGGCCGCGAGGGCGTCCTGCAGCTGCTGACCATGCGCAGCAACGATCAGTTCAACACCACCATCTACGGCTACCACGACCGTTTCCGCGGCGTGAAGGGCACCCGCCGCGTGGTCTTCATGAACGCCGCCGACATCGCCGCGCGCGGCCTCAAGGACGGTGAGTTCGTCGACCTGACCACCGCCATCGACGACGGAACCCTGCGCCGCGTGGAGGCCTTTCGCATCGTGCCCTACGACCTGCCCGCCGGCTGCATCGGCGCCTACTTCCCGGAAGCCAACCCCCTGGTCCCCCTGTCGCACCACGACAGGAAGGCCCATACGCCCGCCTACAAGGCCATCCCCGTCACCCTCGCCCGGTCGGTGAAACAGTCCCTCGACCGGGCCGAATAGGCGACGCTGCTCCGGCGATCCGGCCGCCGTCCGTCGCGCCCGCGCCGGCCTTCAGCCTCGGCCGGTCGCCCAAACAAAAAAGCGGCGGACCGCAGGGGCCCGCCGCTTTTCGCTGCAAAAGGGTTTCCCCTATTTGGGCATCAGCACCGTATCGACGACGTGGATCACGCCGTTGGACTGGTTGACGTCGGCGATGGTCACCATCGCCTTGCCGCCCTTGGCGTCGGTCAGCTCGACACCGGCCGCGGTCTTGGTGGCGGTCAGGGTCTCGCCCTGCACGGTGGTCAGCATCGCCTTGCCGCCGCCGGCCTCGATGGCCGCCATGATGTCGGCGCCGCTCATCTTGCCCGCGACGACGTGGTAGGTGAGGATCTTGGTCAGGGCCGCCTTGCTTTCCGGCTTGACCAAGGTCTCGACCGTACCGGCCGGCAGTTTGCCGAACGCCGCGTTGGTCGGCGCAAAGACGGTGAACGGACCCGGGCTGGACAGGGTCTCGACCAGACCGGCGGCCTTGACCGCCGCCACCAGGGTGGTGTGGTCCGCCGAGTTCATGGCGTTCTCGACGATCGTCTTGGTCGGGTACATGGCGGCGCCGCCGACCATGACGACCGGCTCCGTCTCGGGCGTCATGGCGGGGGCCGCGGCTTCGGTCATCGCGGTCTCGGCGGTGCTCTCCTTCGAGCAGGCGGCGGTGACGCCGACAGCGACGAAAAGCACGGCGGCCGCGCCGAGGGCGCGGGTTTTCAGGCTACGCATGGGTAGAGTCCTTGGATGATCACGACAAAACAGCCGTTGCAGCTAGCTACGCAGGCAAGGCCTGACTGGATGGCTTCGGGCGCACGTTGTTTCCCGGGCGCCTCCGCCGTTGACCCGTCGCCGCCCCACAACCTAACCTGAGCAACCGAAAACTTTCCCGCCTGTCGAGCGCCCCCCGCGCCTGGCGACCTGCCACAAGG
>SDZP01000378.1 GCA_004144935.1 Caulobacteraceae bacterium
GTTCAGCAGGTAGGGCGCGAGATCGGGGGACTGGGCCTCTTCCGGCACGTCGCGGGGCGGGCTCCAGGGGTACTGGCTGAAGGGGTCGGCGGCCATGACGAAGGCCTGGGCCGCCAGCATCAGCCCGACGATGACCCCCGGAATGGCCAGGTAGAGGAAGCGCAGGCGGTTGCGGCGCACGGGGCCATCGCCCAGCAGGTAGGCGTGGACTCTGCCGAGGAAGCGGGGCGGGAAACTCACCTCAGAACCCCTGGTAGAGGAAGGGCGTGTTTCTGGTCAGCTGCGTGATGCAGACCAGCGCCAGGATGAGGAAGAAGCCGGCCCAGAGCGGGGTCGGCCGCCAGCGGAAGGCGAAGACGGCGGGCGTCGTCGAGGGGTTTTCCCGGGTCAGGATGGCCGGGCGGTAGCGGCTGAGCAGCTCGGTGCTGTTGGGGGCCAGCCAGACGATGGCCAGGCCGAAGACGATGTAGAGGAGGTCGATCTTCTTGACCGCGCCGTGCACCACCTCCTGCGGCAGGAGGAAGGCGCTTTCCAGGACGCGGCCGAAGCTGGCCAGGTCCGGCGATGCGAACAGGGAAAAGGTCAGCATCAGCGGCAGGACAGTGACCGCCTGGCCGGCCCGGCGCAGGAAGGCCGGCGAGCGCTGACCGGCCCAGGCGCGCCAGGCCTTGGAGGCGGTGACCTCGGTCTCCAGGATGACCCAGGCGCCGTGGATCAGGCCGAACACCAGGAAGGTGCTGAGCGCCCCGTGCCAGAGGGCGATGACCAGGAAGTTGACGATCAGCGGCAGCCAGACCGACAGCATCTTGCGGGAGAGCTTGGGCAGACGGTGCTTGAAGGCCGTGCGGGTGCCCCAGACCGACAGGGGGGTGAACAGGAAGCGGACGATCACCCGGGTCAGGGTCATGTGCCAGCGGTTGTAGAAGTCGCGGATGCCGCTGGCCCGCAACGGCGAGTCGAAGTTGATCGGCAGGCGGATGCCGACCAGCCGGGCCAGGCCGATGGCCATGTCGGTGTAGCCGGAGAAGTCGAAGTAGAGCTGCAGGAAGTAGGCGAGGATGCCGACCCAGGCGGTGAGCGGGTCGACGGCGGCCCCGGAGGCGACGTTCTGGAACAGGGCCCCGGACATCGGGGCGAGGTTGTCGGCCAGCACCAGCTTCTTGAAGAGGCCGATGACCAGCAGGGTGACGCCGATCTCCAGGTCCAGGCGGCGGATCTTGCCGAAATGCCGGCGCAGGACGCTGGGGGCGAACTCGCTGAGGTAGACGATCGGACCGATGACCAGCTGCGGGAAGAAGCAGATGAAGACCCCGTAGCGCATGGCGGCGATGGCCATCTGGCTCGGGGTGCGCATCTCGCCGAGATACTCCCGGACCACCGGCTTTCGGTTGTAGGCGTCGACCAGGAAGACGGCCTGGTGGAAAGTGTAGAAGGAGATGCCGACCGGGATGATCAGGTCCGCCGCCGTCGGCGGGCCGCCGCCGGGGGTCCAGAGGAAGGCGAAGTAGCCCAGGTACTTGAAATAGAAGAGGGCCCCGAAATTCCACAACAGACCGAGCACCAGGGCGGTCCGCCGGGCCCGCGCCCGGCTGTCGGCCGCCAGGGTGACATAGGCGCCGACCGCAAAGTTTATGGCGATGCTGCCGGCCAGCAGGGCCAGGAAGCTCAGGCCGAAGTTGGCGTAGAAGGCCGCCGAGGCGACCAGCAGCAGGGCCAGGGCGCCATTCTTCGACGACCCTCTGGAGACCACCCAGAACGCCGCCAGCATCAAGGGCAGGAAGGCGAAAAGGAAGAACGGTTCGACGAAGAGCAAGCCGCTCCCCCACTAAGCCCATAACGGGGTCCGCATAGCGCACCGGGGCTGCGACTCCAAGCCGCGCCAAGCTAAATTCGGGTTGCAGGGCGAGACTGACGCCACGGCGCCGTTGCGCGGCGCACCGCCCTGCCCTCCTGATGGCGAAAACCCGAGGAGGATCGCCCCATGTCCCGCCTGCCGCTGGCCGAGCCAGACGCCCTGCCGCCCTACCTGAAGGCCATCCACGACGCGACCCCGGAGGAGAACTGGCTGGGCCGTCACTTCGCCCGCGCCTTCGCCCCGGCCCCGGACCTGGTGCAGGCCTACCAGGGCTTCTACCACCCCTGGCACACCGGCGGCGCCGGCCTGCTGGAGCCGCGCCTGAAGGAGCTGATCCGCCTGCGCATCGCCACCCTCAACGGCTGCGTGCTGTGCAAGAGCGTGCGCATGGCGCCCGACACCGTCAGCGAGGACGAGGCGGCGCGCGGCGTCGACGCCGCCGATGAAGGCGGGTTCACGGCGCGGGAACGGGCGGCCATCCATTTCGCCGAGAAGATGGCGGTGGACCATCACAACATCGGCGACGAGGACGTGGCCCACATGCGGCGGCTGTTCAGCGACGCCGAGTTCCTGGAGCTCTCCATGATGGCCGGTCAGTACATCGGCTTTGGCCGGGTGCTGGCTATGCTGCAGCTGGAGGTGGCCAGCTGCCCCATCTAGCGGCGGCGGCGCGCGCCGGCGGCCCAGACCAGCACCGCCGTCGATAGCAGCACCCCGCTGAGCAGGGCGCCGGCGGCGAGGATGCCGGCCGGGCTGACGCGCACCCGGGCCCGCAGGGTCGGGGGCCAGGCGGTCATGGCGACCTCGGCGAGCTGCCGCCGCGGCGGGCGCGGGTCGTCGGCGGCGAAACGGGTCGGGCTGACCATGGGGGTCTCCGGACGGGGCCTTGTCGAAGCGGCGAGCGTATAGCAGCCGTCGCCGGGCGCGCCTGTCAACGTTTCGGCCGGCGGTTCCGAACCCGAGGGTCTGCCCGAAATGGCGGCGCGGCGGAGGCGCGAGGCGGACCGGGCGAGCGAAAACGGCCGCCGGGCCCGCCGCGCCCGGCCTCAGCCGCCGCCCACCGTTGCGCAGGCCGCGAACCGCTCTACAGCTTGCCCGATGAACAGCCTCTCCCCCGTCTATCTCTCCGCCCTGGCCGCGCAGCTGGGCTCGCTCAGCGCCTTCCTCGGCGGCTTCGCGGCGACCTTCCTGGGGACCCTGCTGGCGCTGGGCGGCCGGGGCCGGACGGTCTCCCTGGCCATCGGCTTCGCGGCCGCCTCCTCGGCGGCCTTCATCGTTTGCGTCATGGCCTCCACGGCCCTGATCTCGGTCCTCCACCCGCAGGCCCCGCCAGCCGTCCAGGCCGCCGCCACCGGTGGCGTTCGCGTGCTCCTGACGTTGAGCTTCGTGACCGGCCTCTACGCCCTGCTGGCGGGCCTGAGCCTCAGCGGCTGGGCGCGCTCGAAGGGCGCGGGGTGGACG
>SDZP01000379.1 GCA_004144935.1 Caulobacteraceae bacterium
GATCAACAAGCCGCCCGACCCCGCCCTGCCCGGCGGCGCGGTTGATCGCCGCCTCGACCTGGATCTCGGCGGCGTAAAGCGAGCGAATTTCATCCCATTGCGCGGCGTTTCTGGCAAAATAGGCTGCCGCTTCGTTAGAGCGCTCGGCCTCCACCGCCGCCAGCCGATCGCCGTCACGGCGCAGCACCGGATCCGAATCGTCGGTCAGATCGAGGAGGGCGTCGACCAGCAACCGCGCCGGCCCGGCGGCGCTCAGGCGATAGAAGACCCAGGCCCCGTCCGGGAACCGCTGCACCAGGCCGGCCTCGGCCAGCAGCTTGAGGTGACGCGAGACGCGCGGCTGGCTCTGGTCCAGAATGCGGCACAGTTCGAGGACCGAAAGCTCCTCGGCAGCCAGCAGCGCGAGAATGCGCAAACGCGTCGGCTCGCCGGCCGCGCGCAGCATCTCCACCGTCTGGCTCGATCCCTGCGTCATGGGGGATATAAAGATATCTTTATGTGTTTAAGTCAAGCCTTCGCGAGGCGTGCGACCTGGGCCACCGCGCCCTCGGCCCAGCGGTCCAGGGCCTCCCGCGGCTCGCCCGCCCGCGACCGCATGGCCAGGCCATGCACCGCCGCCGACAAAAGGTAGCCAAGCGAGGCGGCGTCGGTGGTTGCCGGAATTTCGCCCTCGTCGATAGCCCGTTGCAACCGTGCGGTCAGCAGGCCGTCGAGACCCAGGAACACCTCATGCAGGAGGGCCTTGATCTCCGGGTCGCCGACCGCCTCGGTCAGGGCCGTGCCGATGACGAAACAGCCCCGCGCCTCCCCCTCGCCGGCCATGTAGGCCTCGATGGCGCGGGCGAAATAGAAGTTCAGGCTGGCCTGCAGGTCGCCCGGCAGGTCTAGCGCCGCCTTGGTCCCGGCCAGCAGGCCGTCCTTGGTCCGCCTCAGCGCCTCCAGATACAGGGCCCGCTTGTCGCCAAAGGCCGCGTAGAGGCTGGGCCGGTTCATGCCGGTGGCGGCCGACAGGTCGTCGAGCGAGGTCGCCGAATAGCCCTGCGTCCAGAACGCCTCACGCGCCCTGGCGATCGCCTTGTCCGGATCATAGGCCCGGGGCCTGCCGCGCGGACGCGCCTCTGATTTTTGTACCATTTCGCAATTAACTCTTGACCGACCCATTATTGTGCAAGACGGTACATAAATAAACCCACCGATCATCCAGGCGGAAGGTCGGCATTCTGAAACCTTAGTGAGCGCGACGGCTGCCGCAACCGGTATCCCCTTGCGGCTTTCGCACTGACGCCGGAGGAGACTGTCATGGAACTCTACTTTGCCCCCCTCGCCTGCTCCCTGGCGACCCGCATGTGGCTGTACGAGACCGGCGCGGAGGCCCGATTCACCCAGGTCGACACCCGCGCCAAGACGGTCGGCGGCGAAAACTTCCTGGCCATCAATCCCAAGGGCCAGGTGCCGACCATCCGCACCCACGACGGCGAGATCCTGACCGAGAACGCCGCCATCCTGCAGTACGTCGCCGAGCGCTTTCCCGGCGCCGGCCGGCCCAATCCTCACCGCCTGCGCGAATGGCTGAGCTTCATCGGCGCCGAGCTGCACCGCGGCGTTTTCGGCGCCCTGCTTTCGCCCGAGGCTCCGGCCGAGGCCAAGGCCTACGCCCGGCATCTCGCCAAGGCCCGCCTGGGCTACCTGAACGACCACCTGGCCGGCCGCGACTTCCTGCTCGATGAGTTCAGCGTCGCCGACGCCTACCTGACGACGGTGCTGAACTGGACCCGGGTCGCCGGCCCGGACCTGGCCGACTATCCCAATCTCGCCGCCTATCACGGCCGCATGCTCGGCCGCCCGGCCGTGCTCAAGGCGGTGATGGAGGAGCAGGCGCTCTACGCCAAGGCGGCCTGATCCCGACCGATACCCGTCCAAGGGCGACTGACCCTCCTCTCTCCATCCAATCGCGATGAGGTGGAGGAGGGTCTTTTTTCCGGCGACGATTTCGCTTGCCGGTAAGTGATATCACTTTGATAGTGCCTTCAGCCCACAACCGAACCGGGGACACGCCATGCTTGGACTGATGATCAGGGACCGCCGCCATCGCATCGCGGCGGCCGTACTGTTTGGCGTGCTGCTGGCGGCCGGCCTCGGGGCGCTGCTGCTGGGTTAGGCCGCCACCGGCGTCGCCAACGGCTCGCCGTGGAAGAAGCGGCGCAGGTTTTCGATGGTCATGCCCACCATCTGCGGAATGCTTTCCAATGTCCCGCCAGCGGTATGCGGCGTCAGCACCGTGTGCGGCACGTCCGCCCAGCGGGCCGGCGGCGTCGGTTCCTCGGCGAAGACATCGAGCCCGGCCATGCCGAGGCGCCCGTCCTTGAGCGCGGCGATCAGGGCGTCCTCGTCGATCACGCCGCCGCGGGAGATGTTGACGATGCAGCCTCGCGGCCCCACCGCCTCGATGACCCCGGCGGTGATCAGGCCGGTGGCGTCGCCGCGCGTGCAGACCATGAGGACGTCGCAGTCGCGGGCCAGCTGCAGCAGGCTCGAGGCCCGCGTCCAGCGGCTCTCCTTGTCGTTCGGTCCCCACCAGAGAATCGGCATGCCGAAGGCCTCAAGCCGCCTGGCGACGGCCTCGCCGATGTGGCCCAGGCCGACGATGCCGGCGGTCTTGCCGCGCAGCGAGTGGCGTGGCCGCATGCGGTCGGCATGCGTCCATTTGCCGGCGCGCAGCCGCTGGTCCCCCTCGACCAGGCCGCGCCACACGGCGATCAGAAGCCCCACCGCATGGTCGGCGACGTCGTCGGCGTTGAGGCCCGCGGAGTTGGTCACGGCGATGCCGCGGCTCCTGCACCAGGGCACGTCGACCCCGTCATAGCCAACGCTGACGCAGGCGATCAGGCCCAGGCGCGGCATCTCGGCCAGGAACTCCTGGTCCAGCTTGAACTCGCCGGCATGCACGATGGCCCGGATCGTCTGACCGTCGCCGGCCAGGAAGGCCAGCCGGTCGCCGTGCTCCCACAGCCGGTGAACCCGATAGCCGGCGCTGGTCAGCACCGGCTCCATCGGACCGAGCATTTCGTGGGACAGGAGGATGTCGTGGGGAACGGTCTGGGTCATCCCCCGACCATCCTCCCGTCGACAAAGCCCGTCAACGCCAAGGCCGCTAGAGGACGTAGCTCGACCCCACCCCTCCCACAGTCTTGATCACCATGTCGGCCACGCCGTCGCCGTTGACGTCGAAGCTGAGCGTGCTGGCCCCGCTGACCGTCGACACCGTCATCTGTCCGGCCACGCCCGAGAAGGCGCCGACCAGGGTGAAACCCTGGT
>SDZP01000380.1 GCA_004144935.1 Caulobacteraceae bacterium
AGGTGGTCGACAGCGCCGGCGGCGCGAGGGCCACCCTCAACCTGACCGCCAAGGACGCGGTGCTGCGGGACGCGGCGGGCCTGACCCTGGATGCGGCGACGATCACCGCCGACGGGCCGCTTGACCGGCTGCCGCTGCGCATCCAGGCCAGCGGGGCGGCGCCGAACGGAGCCTACAGCGTCGACGCCCGCGGGGTGCTGACCGAGCGGCCGCAGGCCCAGGGCTGGCAGCTGACCCTCGACGGGTCCGGCAAGCTGGGCCGCACCCAGATCCGCACCACCGAGACCGCTTTGCTGCAGTTCGGCGGACCGGTCACCGAGGCCCATCTGAAGCTGGCCGCCGCCACCGGCCAGCGCGGCGACAATACGGGCACGGCGACCATCGACGCCCGGATCGCCAAGGGCAGCGCCGACATCGTCGCCGACATCACCGGCCTGCCGCTGGCCGCCTTCAACCAGGACCTAGCCGGGCGGGCCGACGCCAGGCTGACCCTGCGCGGCCAGGGCGAGACCCTGACCGGGGCGCTCGACGCCACGCTGAAGAACGTGCGCGCGCGGGGCTCGGGCAAGACGCTGACCCTCGACGGCAGGGTGCAGGCGAGGCTGAATGACCGGTCGATCACCATCGACGCCAACGCCAGCAGCGCCCAGGGCCTGACCGCCGAAGCCAGCTTCGTGCTGCCGGCCGTCGCCTCGGCGGCGCCGCTGCGGCTGGCCATCGACCGCCGGCGCCCCGCCGAGGGGACGTTCAGCGCCAAGGGCGAGATCAAGCCCCTGTGGGACCTGCTGATGAGCGGCGACCGGTCGCTGAGCGGCCAGATCGCGCTGAACGGCATTCTCGGCGGCACCCTGGCCGACCCGCGCCTGCTGGGTCAGGGCCAGCTGACCGGCGGCGCCTTCGAGGACGGGGCGACGGGGCTGAAGCTGCGCAACCTGTCGCTGACCGCCGCCTTCGCCGACAACGCCATCGACATCAGCCAGGTCAGCGCCAACGACCCCAAGGGCGGCAAGGCCGCCGGTTCGGGCCGGGTCAGCCTGCTGCGGCAGGGCGCCAGCAGCTTCCGGCTGGACCTGACCCGCTTCCAGGTGATCGACAACGACATCGCCGAGGCCACCGCCACCGGCCAGGTGACCATCAACCGCGGCGCGGCCGGCAATCCGCGCGTGGAGGGCTCCCTGCGCATCGACCGGGCCGAGATCGCCGCCGAGCCGCTGAGCCCCAGCGGCGTGACCCCGATGGACGTCATCGAGATCAACAAGCCGCTGACCGCCGCCGACCGCCGCGCCCAGGCCGCCGAGGCGGCGCAGACGCGGGGGGCGGCCATCGACCTGGCCATCGACCTGCGGGCGCCGCGGGCCATCTTCGTGCGCGGCCGGGGGCTGGACGTCGAGATGAGCCTGGACGCCAACGTCGGCGGCACCACCGCCAAGCCGCTGCTGAGCGGCACGGCGCGGGTGGTGCGGGGTGAGTACGACTTCGCCGGCAAGCGGTTCGAATTCGACGACCGGGGCAGCGTCACCCTGTCGACCGATCCCTCGAAGATCCGCCTCAACCTGACCGCAACCCGCGAGGACCCCAGCGTCACCGCCGTGATCCATGTCGAGGGCACCGCCGCCAAGCCGGAGATCCGGCTGACCTCCTCGCCGCAGCTGCCGCAGGACGAGGTGCTGAGCCGGGTGCTGTTCGGCAGCTCGGCGGCGCAGTTGAGCCCGTTCGAGGCGGCGCAGCTGGCGTCGGCCCTGGCGGCGCTGGCCGGCGGCGGCGGCTTCGACGTGATCGGCAACATCCGCCAGCTGGCGGGGCTGGACCGGCTGACCATCGGCGGCACCGAGCTGACCGGCGTCACCGTGGCCGGCGGCAAGTACCTGACCAACGACGTCTATCTGGAGCTGATCGGCGGCGGCCGCGAAGGCGGGGCGGTGCAGGTCGAGTGGCGGGTGCGCAAGAACCTGTCGATCGTCAGCCGCATCGCCGGCGGCGGCGAGAGCAAGCTCTCGGTCCGCTGGCGCCGGGACTACTAGGCTAGAACCTGGTCAGCTCGGTGAAGCCGCCGAAGATTATCCGCTTGGCGTCGAAGGGCATGCAGGACGGTTCTTCCTGCATGCGCGGGTCGGCCATGACCTTGGCGTTGACCTCGTCGCGCTTTTCCCGGGAAGGATAGGTGATCCAGGAGAAGACCACGACCTCGTCGTCCTTGGCCTGGACGGCGCGGGGGAAGCTGGTCAGTTCGCCGTAGGGGACGTCGTCGCCGACGCATTCGACGTAGGACAGGGCGCCGTGCTCCATCCAGACCGGGCCGCACTTCTCGGTGACCTTCCTGTACGCTTCAAGATTGTCCCTGGGGACCGCGAGCACGAAACCATCGACATAGGCCATCGTCATCTCCCTTGGTTTGGACCGAAGGACGGGCGGGCCGCGCCGGGTCCGACAACGGCCGCGGGGATTTTTTCAGCCCGGGGCCTGCAGCAGCTCGACGACATAGCCGTCGAGGTCCTTGCAGAGGCCGACCAGGGCGCCGCCGAGGGAGGCGACCGGCTCGGGGCCGAAGGTGATCCTGCCGCCGGCCTCGACGACCCGCGCCGCCACCGCTTTTGGGTCGGTGACATAGAAGACCAGCTTGATCGGCAGGTCGCGGTAGTGGCGCGCGCTGCCGTCGGTCCAGTGCATCAGCACCAGGGCGACGCGGCCGTCGTGGCCGAGCACGATCTCGTCCATGTAGGCCAGCTTGAAGCGGGTCACCTCCTTCATGCCGAGCGCCGCCTTGTAGAAGGCGGCGGAGGCTTCCAGGTCGGTGACCCCGATGCCGGTGGCGCCGAGGTAGTCGGGGGAGCGGGTCATCGGAGCTCGCGGGTCGTGACGGTTGGGGCCGCGACTATAGCTCGTCGAAGGGCGGCGGCAATTCGCCGGCCTTGAACAGCAGCACCGGGCTTTCGTCGTAGTCGCCCATCTCGGTGTCGGCCGAGATGCTGTAGGCGACGACGCCCAGCCGCAGGGGGCCGAGGCGCTCGGCCTTGCGGCGGGCCTCCTCGGCGGTCTTGCAGCCGATCGCCTGTTCGGCCCGGAACCTGGCGCGGCCCTTGCCGGCGACATAGGCCTGGACCAGGTGGACGGTCTCGGTCGCCACTATTTCTTGCCGGGCGGGGTCAGGAAGGGCGAGGGGCCGGCGGCCGGGGCAGCCTTGGGCTGCTTGGGCTTGCGGGTTTCCTTGTTGGATTTCTTCTGGCCCTTGGCCATGGCCGGGCTCCTTTTCGGGCGCCTGGCGGAATGCGGAGCGCCCGCCGGTATGCACCCGCCCGCGGGCGAGGCCAAGGG
>SDZP01000381.1 GCA_004144935.1 Caulobacteraceae bacterium
GCCCACCGTCACCGCCTGGCTGCACGCCTTCGCCTCCAACCTGACCAGCATCGCCCTGCGCGCCGTCCCCCTCGGCCAGACCGACGGCGTCGCCGTGCTCTCCGCCCTCGAACCCCTGATCCTCG
The DNA here is from genome assembly GCA_004144935.1 of Caulobacteraceae bacterium. GTDB lineage: Bacteria > Pseudomonadota > Alphaproteobacteria > Caulobacterales > Caulobacteraceae > Caulobacter. The sequence goes on from SDZP01000381.1 coordinate 126, forward strand.
ATACCGCCGCCCGCGCCGACGCCTCGTCCCTGGACGACCTCGGCGCCTGCGCCCTGATGAGCGACATCGCCTCCATGCGCCATGAAACCCAGCACGTCCGGCTGTTCATCTCATGAGCGCCCCCAGGCCCTCAACGAACGGCCCCCTGCGCGTCGGCATCGGCGGCCCGGTCGGCAGCGGCAAGACCACGCTGACCGAAAAGCTCTGCAAGGCCATGCGCGACCGCTGGTCCGTCGCCGTCATCACCAACGACATCTACACGCGCGAAGACGCCCTCATCCTGAACCGCCTCCAGGCCCTGTCCGAGGACCGCATCATGGGGGTCGAGACCGGAGGCTGCCCGCACACCGCCATTCGCGAGGACGCCTCGATCAACCTCCGCGCCATCGACGAGATGAACCAGCGCCACCCCGGCCTCGACATCATCTTCATCGAAAGCGGCGGCGACAACCTGGCCGCCACCTTCAGCCCCGACCTCGCCGACCTGACCCTCTATGTGGTCAGCGTCTGCCAGGGTGAGAAAATCCCCCGCAAGGGCGGCCCGGCCATCACCCGCAGCGACCTGCTGATCATCAACAAGACCGACCTCGCGCCGCATGTCGGGGCCGATCTGGCGGTGATGGAGAGCGAGGCCAGGGTCCAGCGCGGTGTGCGCCCGACGGTGATGAGCGACCTCACCCGCCTGATCGGTGTGGACGACATTGTCAGCTTCATCGTCAGGCATGGCGGCCTCGTTGAGCCCGATCCGGCATAACGCGGGTTGTCGAATCCGCCGTCCCTGTCCACCCTGTTCGGGTAAAGGGGAAAGCGATGCGTATCATCCTGTGGGGTCTGGCGACGCTGGTCGCCGCCGCCGTCATCGGCCTCGGCGGCTTCGTCGGCTGGGTCTGGTTCGCCAGCGAGGCGCACCTGAAGTCCTTCGCCGATCCGCCGGCCTTCACCACCCCCATCCCCACCGACGCCGCCAGCCTGGCGCGCGGCAGGCATATCGCCATCACCCGGGGCTGCACCGGCTGCCACGGAGACCGCCTGGAAGGCGAAGAACACGGCCATGACGCCTGGTTCGGCCAGGGCGTCGCCCCCAACCTCGCGAAACTGGCCCGGGCCGAGTCCCCCGCTGCCTTTGAGCGTGGGCTGCGGCACGGCATCGATCGTACTGGTCATGGGGTCTATTCGATGCCGTCGTTCAACTTCGTCCGCCTCAGCGATCCCGATGTCGCCGCCGTCTACGCCTATCTGCGCAGCCAGCCGGTGGTCGAGGCGAAACTGCCGAAGCCCTTCCTGTCCTGGAAGATCCGGCTGGCCCTGGCGCTTGGCCAGGACGCCGCCATTCCCGCCTTCATCAAGCAGGTGCCGCCGCTGAGCTTCCAGACCGATCCGGACCCGGCTGTGCGGCGCGGCGAATACCTGGCCATGACCAGCTGCAATGAGTGCCACGGCTTTGGGCTGCGCGGCGACGTGCCCTTCGTCGACGTCGCGCAGCGACCGCCGGACCTGACCATGGTCGCCGCCTACGACAAGGCCGACTTCGTCAAGCTGATGCGCACCGGCAAGGCGACCGGCAATCGCGAGCTGCGCCTGATGAGCGGGGTGGCCCGCGACCGGTTCAGCCACTGGACGGACAGCGAGGTCGACGACCTCTACGTCTTCTTCGGGGCGCTCAACAAAAGGGCCGCCGCCGCACCCTAGGGCTGGGCGTTCAAGCTCACGGCCCTGATCCCGCGCTCACCTTCGAAGCTCACCTCGATCCAGGTCATGCACGGCGGGATGACGACAAACCAGGTCGCGGGATCATCCGGCGAGACGGCCAGCGACTTTCCCGGCAGCAACCGCGACAGCTTGGCCTTTGCCTCGGCCGGCCCGTCCTTGCTGTCCAGACCCCAAGGCCATGGTGTTGCGGTTCCGGCCTTGAGTTCCTTGTCCAGCAGGCCACCATCGCCGAGCGCATAGCGTGTCCCTTCAGGCTCCGAGAATTCGCAGTCAGCCTTACAGTTGACCGTAACGGCCCAGGCCGGCGGCGCCTTGATGGGTCCTTCCAGCGTAGCCGGCCGAAGGTGTCGACCCGCGCCAGGATTTCGTTGCAGGACAGGTCTTCCGCCTGCACCGCGCCTCCGAAGGCCAAGGCGGCAAAGGCCGTCGCCAGCAGCGTCCTCATGCAAGCCGCCCCTTCAGCCGCAGCCGGCTGACCCCGCCGTCCGGGTAGATGTTCAGCCGGACGAACTTCACCGGTCCCAGCTTCGTCACCTCGTCCCGGAAGACGTGGATGTGGTCCATCGACAGCTTCACCTCGCCCAGCAGCACCGGCCAGTCCGCCGCCGCCTCGGCGATCTCTGCCGCCGTGCCATGCGCCTCCAGCGTTGCCTGGATCGAGCAGCGGTCAGGGTAGTTTCCCTTGAAGTGGGCGGTGTCGACGATGATCTCCTCGATCACCCCGGCATGGCCCAGTTCCAGCACCGCCCAGTCATGGCCCGGCTCCCGGCGGCGGCGGGTTTCCCAGCCGTCGCCCATGTCCTTGCCCCGGCCCGGCGCGGTCAGGTTCTCGACCCGGCCGAAATGCTCATCGTTGGCGATCAGGCCCCGACCGCCGTTCTCCATAGCCAGAAGGTCGAGCACGGCGTCCGCCGCCACCTTCGACCAGTCCTTGTGGATGGTCCCGAAGACCCGGAAGCGGGCCACGCCGCCGTCCGGGAAGATGTTCAGCTTCACATGGGTCCAGACCCCGTCGTGCACCGCGTTGACGAACCGCCGGCCGTCGCCCTGCAGGTCGATCCGCGGGACCAGCAGGGTCCAGTCAGCGTCCTCGCCCGGAATTTCCGCCTCCGACACGCAGGCCTCGACCGAGGCGGCCGGCGGAAAGTTGCCGGTGAAGTTGCGGGTGTCGATCTCGAAGCCGGCAATCTGGCCGGGCGCGCCGAGCCTGACGATCGCCCAGTCGTGGCCGGGCACGCGCTTGCGGCGGCTTTCCCAGCCGTCCATCCACTTGCCGTTGTCGTCATACTTGCCGGGGATGAAGACCGGTTCGGCCGGATCGATCATCCGGCTCTTGTCGGCGAAGAAATCGTCGGTGGCATAGACGACGGCGCCGCCGAGGCGCGGCTGCGCGAGATCGATCAGGCCGGCGTAGGGATGGGTCAACTGTAAGCTCGCAAAAAGCCCTCCCCCTCGATGGGGGAGGGTTGGG